>CAUJGC010000367.1 GCA_963169075.1 Myxococcota bacterium | reverse complement strand
CAGCTTGGGGCGGCTGGTGGCGGGCTCGGTGACGAGGGCGCGGCTCTCCGCCTCGCTGAGGAACTTGACCGAGTCCGGGTTGAAGAGCGCGATGGGGATGACGTGCTGCTGGCCGCGCTGGACGGGGTGGGGGTAGACCAGGCCCACCCCGCGCACGCCGTAGGTCGAGCCGGGAGATGGGGTGCCCTCCAGCTTGAACGCCTCGTTGATCTTTTGGGACGCCTTGAGCAGGGCGGCGCGCATCTCGGAGCCCTTCTGCTTCTGGAGCGGCGGGTCGCCGGGCTTGACGATCATCGGGACGGGGTGGCCGAAGAGCGCCTTCGCCTCCTTCTTCGAGAGGCCAAGCCCAGCCTGGCCGAGGAACCACGGGGTGAGCTGGATCATGGTCGCTCCGGGGTGGTGGTGGTGGTGTGGTGGAGGAAGACGGCGCCGCCCACGAGCAGCGTCAGGGCGCCGACGACCCCGATCAGGATCGGAGCGGCGGAGGGGGCGGAGGGAGCGGCGTTGTCGAGCGTCAGGACGCCCGTGCCCCTGGCCTGGCCGTGGAGCTGGCGGAGGCGCTCGGTGGGGTACCAGGCGTGGATGTCGCCGCCAGGGCCGTGGAGCTGGAGGAAGTCCCCGAAGGCGACGACGGCATCGAGGAGCGCGCCCTCGGCGCCGCGCTGGGCTGCGGTGGGGCGCGTGAAGCGGAACATGCGCGCGAGCCCCTCAAAGAGGGCCTCGGGGGTCAGGGTGCGGCCTGCGTCGCCGTAGAGGGCGGCGCGGTTGGCCTCGTGCCAGATGCGGGCGAGGTCGCCCTCCTTCCAGGTGAGCTTGCCGTTGAGCTTGTAGCTGTAGCGGTAGACCCCGTCGCTGCTGTGCTCCAGGCTCCGCGCTGTGCGCGCCAGGGCGAAGTCGAGGCTGGGGGGCGCCTTCGGGGCGGGCTTGTCGTCCTCGAAGAGCCCCGTCACCGCGCTCCAGGCCTCCGACGCCATGCTCTTGATGCCGCGCCAGGCCAGCGCGTCGAGGCTGGAGGCCTGGGCGCAGGCGTAGAGCCCACCCACGACCGCTCCCGCGCCGCCCGTCGCCACGCCGGCGCCCGCCGCCCCCCCGGCGGCTGCGGCGCCGCACTTCATCAGCTCGTCCTTCCAGTCGCTCATCGCGCCCCCCGCATCAGGTCAAGCACCGTGAGGGCCAGCGTCGAGACCACCACCGCCGGGGCGTGGCGCCGGGCCGCGTCCTTGAGCTGGGTGAGCCTGGAGGGCGACGGTGGCTGGGACGGCTGGGGTCGGAGGTGCTCCGGGCGCGTCTCGGGGCGCAGCAGCAGGGCCGAGGGGCGGCTGTGGTGCGCCAGGTCCACGTCCGGGGTGGGCGGCGGGGCCAGGGTGTCGCCAGGGTCGTTCAGCTCCGCCAGGAGCTGAGCGCGGAGGTCCTGGGCGCACGCAGGCGCCGGGGCAGCCACTTCGGTGGCCTCCTCGGTGGGCTCGCGCCAGGCGGGCGCGAGCATGTCGCGGAAGGGGGCGTAGACTGCGAAGGGCGGGCCGTCCTGGGTCTGCCCGTCCGGGTGGTAGTAGGCGAGGTAGTCGCCGTAGCAGCGCACCGTCTCGACCAGGCGCGTGGCCTCGTCCATGTGCTCGAAGCGGGCGAGGAGCTGCGCGTGGAAGTGCCGGACGCCCTGGGCGACCAGGGAGGCGTCGCTGGCGGCTCCAGCGGCGCCCCAGAGCTGGCGGCGCAGCGGCTCATCGGCGCGGTGGGGGGCGTCTGCGGGGGCCTGGAGGAGGGCGCGCAGCTCCAGGTAGACGCGGCGCTCCTCGGAGCCCTCGGGAGCGGCGAGCCACGCTGCGCGCACGGCCTCAGCCCAGCGGAAGGGGTCCTCCGCCATGCGGGCGGTGTCGTAGACCCCAAGGGTCGCCGCGGGCGCGAGCAGGGGCGCCTCCTCCATGACCTGCACGGGGCGCGGCTGGGGGCGCGGCTGGGGTTGGAGCTGGAGCTGCGGCTCTTGCATCAGACCATCCCCCAGGTGGAGCCGCGCAGCAGCAGGTAGAGGACGACCACCGCCGCGCCTACGATGAGCCCGAGGGGGGCGCTATGGGGCAGCGAGGAGGAGGAGGTGTCGGCCTTGGGGAGGATCAGGGCCTCGGCGTCGAAGATGGAGAGCGGCTGGTGGGTGCCCTTGTCGCCCGCCTTGCCCGCGCCGGGGGTGTCGTAGACGATGGCCTCAAGGTGGATGTGGGCGGGGTCGCCCAGGGGGAAGACGTTTTTCGCGCGCGTGGAGGTGTAGTTGGTCCCGATCTGCTGGCCGCGCTTCACCGTCTGCCCCGTCCGCACGAAGTCGTGGGAGCGGCGCAGGTGGACGATGCGACTCTTGATGCGCCCATCTTCTGTCGAGCGAAGCACCACGATGTCGCCCCAGTCCTCCGTCTGCGAGGCCGGATACATCGCCTCCACCACCGCCGTGAATGGCGCGTAGATGGGGACGCCGGGCTTGAAGTAGAGGTCTTCGCCCTTGTGCAGGGCCTTGGGGCGCTGGTGCCAGAACTGCGTCCCCCACTTGCCTGTGAGGACGACGCTCCCCTCCTGCGCCTTGTAGCCGCGCCCGTAGGTGGCGACGAAGGCGGCTGGGGTCCGGAGAGGGACGTTGATGCCGCGCTTCCGGTCGGGGAGGGTGCCCAGGACCGGCCCCAGGCCGATATCGGTGGATGCGGACTCCGCCATGATCAGGCCTCCGATGTCAGGGTGATGAAGAGGTAGCCAAGCAGAGCGCCGACCAGGACCCCCAGGCCCACCTTCGCCCCGTCGTTGGAGCGGGAGGCCTGCCCCTTCGGCGGCGGCAGGTCGTCCGGGTCCTCGCCGTCAGGGCCGACCGGCCCGGCCTTGCGGCTCTTACCGCTCCACTGGAAGTTTCCGTCGAAGGGGGAGTCGAGGGGCTCCCCCCGCGGCACGTCGTGCTTCGCGACGGTCACGGTGAAGCGCGTACCCTCGCCGCTGGCGACGGTGGCGGTGGTGGTGGGGCGTCCCGCGTTGGCCCACCCGACGTACCAGGCCGAGTAGGTCTGGTGGCGCTGGATGAGGTCGGGCACATAGTTGGCGACGAAGCGCGCCGCATGGCCGGTGTCATCGCCCGAGATGAAATCCCGGAGCCCCCCGCCGCCAGCGGCGTAGGCCAGCTGGGCGGAGTCGAGGTCGCCGTTCGTTCGGCTGGCGCTCTTCAGGTAGTGCGCCAGCCCCCGAATGATGGCGCGGACCTGGTCGTGGGGGTCCCAGGTCACGGGGAGACCCGGCATGAACTCGGCCTCGCGCGAGGTCCACGGCGGCGTGAAGGGGCCGCCCTTGGGGCCGGCGCCGAAGTAGCGCTCACCGGCTCGCGGGTGGCCCTTCTTGTACCAGGCGAACTGCTGCCCGAGCCCCACGGCGTTGCTGCCCTTGTTGCGGGCGTCAGGGCGCCCCTGGGACTCCTTCGACACGATGGCGAGCGCCAGCGGCGTGATCTCGCGGGGGTCGAGGCCTGCCTGGAGGGCCTCCTGGTCGAGGAGGTGCGCCCAGCGCGTGACGTTGGGGTTGAGCGTGGACATCAGGCACCTCCGAGGATGAAGGCGGAGGAGAGGGAGGGGCCAAAACCCAGGAGCCACATCACGATGACGACGGCGCCGTGCAGCAGCGCGCCCTGGAGGGCGTAGCGCACGCCCCAGGCGGCGCCCTGGGCGAGACGTGGGGCGAGGAGAGCGAACATCACGGCGTACCTCCAGGCTGGCGCAGCCACATCACGACGACGAGGGCGGCAGCGGCGATGAGGGCGATCTGGACGGCGGAGGAGGACCAGGTGGAGGCGGCGCGGGCGGCCTCCTGGCTGCCCTTGCCCCACTCCTGGGCGGCCTTGCCGCCCTCCTGGCCTGCCTTGCCCAGCTCCTGACCGGCCTTGCCCAGCTCCTGGGCGGTGTCCAGCCCTCCATGCACAAGGTCGAGGCCCTCTGTGATGACGTCCTTGGCGCCGCTGGTAACATCACTGGCGGCATCGCTGACGCTCTCGTGCGCGTCCAGCCAAAACTCCGCAGCCTCGCCGCGCGCACGCTCCAGGAGGTTCGCGTCTTCGCGGTCGCCGTCCGCCTTGACGTCCGAGAGCCATGTGAGGATGCGTCCCTTCAGGCTCATCACGCCCCCCCCATCGACTTCTGGCGATTGGCGTGTGCGCGACGCGTGCCCTCGATGCCGAGGACGATCAGGAGCGCCATGCCCCCTCCGAGGACCACCGGGCCGAGCGAGCTCTCCTCCTCCTCAGCGGCGGGGGTCGGCTCGACGGGGGGCGGTGTGGAGGTGGGCGGGTTCTGGCGAGCTGGGGCTTTGGAGCCCGCGCCCGTCTTGGGGCCCGCGCCCTCGCTCGTCTTCGATGACGCACCCGTTTTGCCCTTGCGGCGCTCCTGCTCCGCGTTGATCTGGCGCACCATCTGGGCGGCTCGATTGCGCTGGGCTTCGGCGTAGCCGGAGCTGTAGCTCATGATCTTCGCGGCTTGTGTCTTATAGCTGGCGAGCTGGCCGTCATCGATCTGCGTGATGTGCGGGAGGACGGCCTCGATCTCATCGAGGATCGAGGTGTCATCCGAGGGGCCAGCCCCCATTCTCCCTTGCAGCTCCTGCGCGAAGACCTTGCGCAGCATCAAGAGGGTCTGGTGGGTGGCGGTGTCGTGGCGGCCCTGGAGGGCCTCGTCGATGTCGCGAAGGGCGGCCTTGAGGCGGCGCTCCGACAGGCGGGCGGCTTGTCTGGCGTCGTGACGCAGGTCGTTGATGAAGGCGGGGTTGAGCATGGGCGGCTCCTTACAGCACAGCGCCAGCGGGGACGCCCGCGACAAGCGGCAGCAGCTTGTCAGCGTTCTGGAGGGCGGCGCCCTGGAGGGCGACGCCCGTCTGAGCTCCGGTGCGGACCACATCCGCAGCCGCAGGCGCCACGGCGGCGACGACCTTCGGGACCGCGTAGGCCGCAGCGATGAGCCAGCCGAGGATGATGACGCCCGCGCCCACGGCGACGATCTTGAGCACGGTCAAGACGCGCTCCTGGGTGCGGTCGAAGAAGTTCCCCCCGGCGTCTTCGTCCGGGCCTGCGCCCGCCGCGTCGGGGCCAGCGGGCGGGGCCTCCTGCGTCGAGGCCGGGGAGGAGGCGGAGGCGGTGGAGGAGGAAGGCGGGGTGGGTCCGCTCCCGCCGTCGTCACCCCAGAGGAGGTCCTCCAGCCAGCTCCAGAGGCGCCGGAAGAGCCCAGGGGAGCGCTGGCCGAGCTGGTCCGCGATGAGGTCGCGCACCTGCTCGGGGCTCAGCCCCGCCTCCTGGCCGTCCGCCATGAGCTCGCGGATGGACTCCATCGCGGCGGCCTCGTCGGGGGTCTGGGCGGGAGGGGTCTGGGCGGGAGGGGGCTGCGCCTCCTGCACGAGGTTCAGCCACTCCTGATAGAGGGCGTCGCGGGCAGCCTCGGCGCGGGCGCGGTCCTGGGGCGTCAGGCGGGTGTCCTGGACGAGGGCGCGGGCGCGGCCCAGGGCAGCCGTCAGGGTAGGGAGCGGCAGAGCCTCGGGCTGGGCGGCCTGCCTCTCCAGCGCCTCCAGCTCGGCCAGGACCGCAGGGTCGGAGGTCGCCGGGGCGTCGGGCTCCGGGGGAGCGGCGGAGCTGCCGGGCGCCACCAGGCGATCCCGGAACACCTGGAAGCGGCGCACGAAGGCGTCGCGCTCGCTGGCGCTCGGGGTGGCAGGCTGCTCGGGCTGCTTGGCCTGCTCCGGCTGCTTGGTCTGCTCCGGCTCGGCGTCCTTCTGGCTGCCAGGGAGCTGGTAGCGCATGGTCTGCCCTTGCTTCTCCTTGAGCTTGGGCTTCGAGGGGAGCTGGGGGGCGGTGATGCGCCCGCTGGCGTCCCGGAGGCCCGCCGTGGCGCTCCCCTGGACCAGGGCGCGGGCGTACTCCAGCTCCCGCCGCTCCTTGTTGAAGCCAGCGGGAGAGGAGACCCCGAGGCGCCGCAGGAAGCGCCCGCGCACGTCGGCGTAGGGCTGCCCCGCGTCGATCTGGGCGTGGGCGGCGTCGGAGCCCGCGCTCTCCTTGAAGATGCGCCAGGTCGCGGGGCGTCGGTTCCCCATCGCGCCGGTCGGACCCTCCACCCCCATCAGGGCGCGAGCGTACTCCAGCTCCTGCCGCTCGATGGTGAAGCGGTTGCGCGCCCCTGCCAGGTCGCGGCGCGGCACCTCGCGCTGAATGAGCGCCAGCGCCTGGGCGGTGGTGCGGCGGCTGGAGGGGTTGTCGAGGATGGCGTGGGCGCGGTCGAAGACCGACCGCTCGGCGGGGTTGTCGTGGCGCTGCCACGGCGCCGCCGCCCCGCCGGGGCCGTAGCCCTCCAGGAACACCCACACGAGCAGGGTCGGGCGCAGGATGCCCCCCACCTCGATGTCGTCCTCCGGCCCCATGCCCCAGGCACCCGGAGGGCGCGACCAGGGGTCGTTGTCAGGAGCCTGCGAGGAGGATGTCGAGGAGGGGGTGAACATGATGCAGCCTCAACCTGATGATCTATTCAAAACCGATCGCATCCTGATCATGCATTCTGGACGTAATCGGGTTGCATTCCATGCGCCGTGTCTCAAAACGACCGCTTTGTCCCAAAACGACCGCTTTGTCTCGAAACGACCGCTTGATGCCGGTCTTGACGGCATAAAGCAGCCGACAGGCAGAGGGTAAGGCGCCGCAAAAGGGCTCGCAAGGGCAAAAAATGCACGGAAAAGGCTCGCAACGCCTTGCAAGAGGCTCGCAAGGGGCTTACACAATGGGACAACGTCGGCGGCAAGGGCGTCGAAGAAGGCTTGCAAGTCACTCGCAACGTGCTATAAAAAATGATCACGGGCCTTACAACAAGAGACAATACGGTCGTTTCGGGACAAAGCAGCTCTTTTGAGACAAAGCGGTCGTTTCGGGACAAAGCGGTCGTTTTGAGACAGGGGCAGGGCAGAACATGGACGACGAGATGAGCGACGCGGCGAAGCGGGTGACGCAGGAGCTGAGAGGGCGCCGGGCCTACCCCCTCATCGACCTGGAGGAGGCGACGACCACCGAAGACCCCCTCTGGGCAGACCTCCGCGAGGTCTACGCCGAGCTGAGCGATGAGGAGCTGGAGACCAGGCACTACAAGCCCCGGCGCCTCATCTTCCGGCGCGGCGAGCGCGGCGCCGAGGTGGCCCTGGAGGTCCAGGTGCCGCTGGAGGGGGCCACTCTGGAAGATCTGGAGTACTGGCTGCGCCAGGCGGGCGCCGCCTCACACCGCGTCCACGTCGAGATGCGGCGGGTGGGCGG
>CAUJGC010000366.1 GCA_963169075.1 Myxococcota bacterium | reverse complement strand
TCGCGTGTAGCCCCTACCTGCGCCCCGACCACCCCCACCTGGCGCCCCGCTGGGGGGTGGTGGGGGGGTGGGTGGGCGGGGGGGTGTGGACCCCCCGGGGGCGTAAACGTCGGCCCTGCTCGGCCGGACGAACGGCCCCGGTCCCCCCCGTGACGGGGGGACACCGCCGCTGGGAGCGACCTCGCTCGCTTTGCTCGCTCGCCAGCGACCCGTCGGTGTCCCCCCGTCACGGGGGGGACCGGGGGCGTTCGTCCAATCCCGGAGGGTTGGACGTTACGCCCCCGGGGGGGTCCACACCGCCGCCCCCTCCCTCCCCAGCTCCAGCCAGCAGCGGGTCGCCAGGTGGTGGTGGTCGGGGCGCTGGTCGGGGATCCAGGCGAGCTGGCGGAGGCGCAGCCCGGCGGCGGTGACCGCCGGGAGGAGATCGTGGAGGCGGGTGGCGTCGAAGACGACGCAGGCCCGCCCCGCCGGGGCCAGGAGGCGGGCCGCCGCCGCGAGGAAGGCCGCCGCGTCGCCGTGGAGGGCGTGGGTGGAGGCGTGGGTCTCGGGGTGGGGGCTGGGGCGGCCCCACGCGGCCGGGTAGAAGGGCGGGTTGGTCACGATGAGGTCCGCCGGGCCGCCGAGGGCGTCGAGGAGGGCGGCGTGGGTGGCCTCCTCCCGCAGGTCGGCGCAGGAGGCCTCCAGGCCGGGCAGCCCGTGGGCCTGGAGGGTGCGCCCGAGGCGCTCGGCGGCCTGGGGCTGGCGCTCCAGGCCGATCGCGCGGCGCGGCGCGGTGAAGGCGTGGGCCAGCAGGAGGAGCGAGCCGGACCCCGCGCCCAGATCCAGGAGGCGCTCGGCGCGGGTGCCCTCCAGGAGCGCCGCCAGCGCCAGGTTCTCCGGGCGGAAGCGGTAGCCCTGGCGGGCCTCCAGCACGCCCGCGCGCAGGTGCTCGGGCCAGCCAGCCAGCGGGTCCGGGCCGCGCCAGCTCCCCTGCATCAGCCCGCGCGGGTCCAGGGGGGAGAGCACCTCATCGGGCTTTTTGACGGCCTCCAGGCGACGTCGGACACTCTCCAGCGGCGCGGCGGGATGTTCGGGGGGCATCAGGCGCGTTGCTCCTCTGCGTTGCGGCGCGCCCTGGGCGCGCCTCCTTCCACCCCAGGTATAGCCGATGCACGCTGCGCGCGCACCTCGTCGCCTCCTCTGCTCCGCCTCGATCCTCCTGCTGGCCGCGCTGGGGGGCGGGTGCTGGCGGGATGACGCCTGCTCGACCCTCCGACCGCGCTTCGAGGCGGCGCAGCTCGCCCAGCGCCGGGGGCTGGAGGAGGGCGCCGCTCCGGCGCCCGACGCGCCCCTGGCGGCGGCGGTCGCCGTGCCCCGTGGCGTCGTCCAGCGCCTCGTGGACGAGCACTTCAAGCAGGCGCCCCGGGAGATCAAGCCGCTCCACACGACGGTCCTCGGGCTGCGCCTCTCGGCAGGCGGCGCGTGGAGCCGCCTGGAGGTCCTGGGGGCGGGCCGCTGCGCCGACTGCCTCCGGCTCCGCCTGGGGGGGAGCCTCCAGGCCGAGGCGAAGCAGGCGCGCCTCACCCTCTTCGGGGAGCGCGTCCCCGTGGAGGCCACGCTGGAGGCGCCGCTGCGCCTGGTGGCCGACACGGGCGGCGCCGCGCGCCTGGTCGTGGAGCTGCGCCAGATCGAGGGGCTCCAGATCAAGCTCCGCCCCAGCGGCCTGCCCGGGGAGCTGCTGGAGCCGCTCAACGGGCTCGCCTCCCGCGCTGCCTCCAGCCTCCTCCAGACGCTCGGCAGCGAGCAGACCCTCTTCACCTGGGACCCGCTGCCGCTGGAGGGGACGCGCCTGCGCCTCCACCCGGCGGCGCTCCAGCTCAGCCCCGACGGGGAGACGCTGCGGGTCGGCTGGCGCCTCAACGCCCCGCTGGAGGGCGCCGGGGTCGATCTCGACGCCCTCAAGCCCCAGGGTGAGGAGGTGCTGGCCGCCCTCCACCCCGGCGCGCTCACCTGGCTCTCCCGAGCGGCGCTCCTGGCGGGCGCCATCCCGTCTCGCCTCAACACCGACCTCCAGCCCGACCCCCAGGGGGAGCTGCGCGTCGCCGTGGAGGACGTCATCCCCCGCCAGGACGGCACCCTCGACACCCGCTTCGCCGTCTGGCGGCTCTCGGAGGACGGCTGCTTCGAGGCCCACCTCCAGTCCACCGCCCAGGTCCAGCTCCAGGCCCCGCTGATCAAGACCGCCGACGGGCGCGGCGCCACCCTGGCGCTCCAGATCAAGGACGTCAGCCTCCTGCGCTCCGAGGGGGACGACTGGGGCCTCAAGCTCGCCCTCTGGTGGAACGCCGACGCCCTCACCCGGACCCTGGACCTCTACAAAGAGGCCATCGACCCCCAGCACCTCCGCGTCGGGGACGCGGGGGCCATCACGCTGGCGCCGCGCGGCGTCACCCTCCGCCCCGAGGCCGTCGAGATCCGCATGGGGCTCGTCTCGCGTAACGCCCGGTAGCGTCGAGGCACCGCGTGTGTTAGCCTCCCGGCTGCACGCTTCGCCTCACCGGGGCGCGATGATCCCGACCCCCTCCCTCAGGAGCCTCATGCGATCCTCTCTCCTCCCCCTCCTCGGCGCCGCCACGCTCCTCCTGACCGCCTGCGGCGGCTGCGCCCCCAAGGCCGAGCGCCTGGACGCCCCGGTGACGCAGCAGCTGGAGGCGCCCGCCGCCGACGCCGCCGCGACCTTCGATCACAGCGCCTTCGACGCCCTCCTCAAGAAGCACGTCCGCTTCGAGGCGGGCCGCGTCGATTACGCCGGCCTCCAGGCCGACCGCGCCCAGCTCGACGCCTACCTCCAGCGCGTCGCCCAGGCGAAGCTGGACACCCTCAGCCGGGAGGAGGCCATGGCCCTCCTCATCAACGCCTACAACGGCTACACCCTCCAGCTCATCCTGGAGCACTACCCCAACCTCAAGTCCATCCGCGATCTGGAGCAGCCCTGGGACACCGCGCGCTACGTCGTCGGAGGCCAGACCGTCAGCCTCAACAACATCGAGCACAACCTCCTGCGCCCCGTCTACAAGGACCCCCGCATCCACTTCGCCGTCAACTGCGCCTCGGTGGGCTGCCCGCCGCTGCTCAACGCGGCCTACACCGGCGCCCAGCTGGAGGCCCAGCTCGACGCCCAGGCCCGCGCCTTCGTCGCCAACCCCCGCCACGTCTCGCTCCAGGGCGACACGCTGACCCTCTCCAGGATCCTGGAGTGGTACGGCGACGACTTCAAGAACCCCGAGTTCAAAGGCCACGCCCCCACCCTCCCCGCCTACCTCGCCGCCTTCGCCTCCCCCGACCTCGCCCCCCGGCTCCAGGCCAACCCCAGCGTCACCTTCTCGGAGTACGACTGGAGCCTGAACGACGCCTCCGGGGCGCCGTAGGCCTCCCCAGGTCCCCAAGCGACGCTGAGCGTGCCCCGGCGCTACCCCAGAGTAGCGCCGAGGCACGCTCAGCGTCGTTTTTGCTACTCCAGAGTAGCGCCGGAGCACGCTCAGCGTCGTTTTTGCTACCCCAGAGTAGCCTCAAGGCTTGCTCAGCAGCGCTTTGGGCTACTCTGGGGTAGCCTCAAGGCTTGCTCAGCAGCGCTTTGGGCTACTCCAGAGTAGCGTTGAGGCTTGCTCAGCAACGCTTTGAGATCCTCCAGAGGTGCTCCGGGGCTTGCTCAGCAGCGCTTTGAGATCCTCTGGAGGATCTCCGGGGTCTGCTCAGCGCGCGGGGCTGGGGGCTCGCGCGAGGCGCCCGCCCGGATCGGCGCAGCGCGAGGCGTCGCGGAGGGGGCTGGGGGCTGCGCTCCGGGCGGCGCTCCCGGCGGCGGGCTCGTCGCTGAGGCGAGGGGCGCGGCCGCGCGGGGGCACGGCGAGGTGATCGGTGGCGGTCTTGAGCTGATCTTCCGTCTCAAAGAACAGGTACGGCATGGGACCCTCCTTGGGGTGCTGCGCGCTCTCCGCGGCGGCCTCGGCCTGGTGCGCGCGGGATCGTCCTTGATCCCGGCGGCGCCTGACCGGCGCCCGTCGCGGCTCAGGCGTCGCGTCGATGCTGCCCGGCGAGGAGCAGCGCCCGACGGCGCGACGCCTCCATGCACTGTGCCTCAAGGTGGAGCGCCGTCAAAAAAACGCCTCTGAACGCAGTTCAGTGTTCGAGGTCGTCGGGGGCGTGCTTTTGAGGCCGGAGGTGTGGTAGAGGAGGGGCCGCGCGGCTGCGCGCAGCGGTCACCTCTCCAGAGCAGGGCTCTTTGATGCGCATCTCCAAGTACCACGGCCTCGGCAATGACTTTCTGGTGATCGACGCGCGGGAGGCGCCGCAGGAGGGCGGGGAGGCGGCGCGCCACGCCTGGGCGGCCCGCCTGTGCGACCGGCACCGGGGGGTGGGGGGCGACGGGGTGCTGGTGGTGGAGGAGGAGGCGTCGGGGGCCGACGCGCGCATGATCATCTACAACGCCGACGGCTCGCGCCCGGAGATGTGCGGGAACGGCATCCGCTGCTTCGTGCTCCATCTGGAGCGGACGCGGGGGCCGCAGGCGTCGTGGACCATCGCCACCGACGCGGGGCCTCGGCGCTGCGTCCCCAGCCGCGAGGGGGACGCCTGGCGGGCCTCGGTGGAGATGGGTCCGGCGAGCTGGAGCCCGGCGGTGGAGGTGGAGGCGCTGGGGCGCCGCTTCACGCTGCACCCGGCGTCCATGGGCAACCCCCACGCGGTGCTGCGGGCAGGGGAGGGGGACGACCTCGACGCGGAGGCGCGCGCCCTGGGGCTGGCCTTGAGCCGCCACCCGGCCTTCCCGGAGGGGGCGAACGTCGAGTGGACCCGACCGCGCGGCGACGGCTCGCTGGAGGTCGTCGTCTTCGAGCGCGGCGTGGGGGTCACGCTGGCCTGCGGCACGGGGGCGTGCGCGGCGGCGGCGGTGGCCCGGCGCCTGGGCTGGATCGCGCCCACCCCCCGGACCGCGGTGGATCTCCCCGGCGGTCGCCTCTGGATCGAGCACGGCGAGCAGCTCACGATGCTCGGCCCGGCGGCCTTTGTCTTTGACGCCACCCTCCCCACCCCCTGACCACGGAGCCCAGCAGCCCCCTATGGACGCCCTCGCCGCCCTCGTTCAGCAGCCCTTCACGCCCGAGCGCTTCTTTGAGGACATCGTCCACGCGATCCACAAGCGCCACGGCTTCCAGGAGTTCGATCGGATCGCGGAGGAGCGCCTCTGGGTGCGCCTCATCGTCCCCGACCCGCGCGGCGGCGCGCCGGAGAAGGTGTGGAGCGTGGGCGTCTTCACGGGGCCGCTGGAGATCCGCGAGGGCACGCACCCGGTGCCCTACCTCCTGACCTTCGTCGTCCCCCGGGACACCTGGGTCTGGATGAGCACGCGGGCGATCCACCTGGTGGAGCGCCTGGAGGACTACGTCGAAGGCCCGGGCCTCTTCATCTCCGCCGAGCACGTCCCCATGGTGCGGGCCATCCGGGGCCGGCTCGACCTGCGGGTGGACGGCTACCCGACCCCGGAGGGGCCGCGGGACATGCTCACGGAGGTCTGGATCACCGATCAAGGCCAGCGCCCCGAGCGCGGCTTCACGGTCCGGGCGTCGGCGGCGCTCTTCGAGCGCCTGGCCTCCGGCCACATCGACATAGGCCGGGCGCTGGCCCACGGGGAGGTCCACCTGGAGGGGGACATCGCGCTGGCGATGAAGGTGGGGGCCGCCATCGGACGCTTGCGCTGAGCCCGCAGATCGCCTATCCCATGCCCCCCAGGGAGCCGCCCGGCTCCCCCCCTGCACCCACGGAGCCCAGCGCATGTACCTCCAACCCACTTACACCGGCTGGATCGAGGTCATCTGCGGACCCATGTTCTCCGGCAAGACCGAGGAGCTGATCCGCCGCCTCCGGCGCGTCACCATCGCCAAACAGAAGGTCAAGGTCTTCAAGCCGGCGTGCGATGACCGCTACGCCGAGGGCGAGATCGTGACCCACGTGGGGGTCTCCTTCGCCTCGCAGAACATCCTGCGCCCCGCCGAGATCCTCGCGGGGGTGGACGACACGGTGGAGGTCGTCGCCGTCGATGAGGTGCAGTTCTTCGAGGACTCCATCGTGGACGTGGTGGAGCACCTCGCCAACGAGGGGCGCCGCGTCATCTGCGCGGGGCTGGATCTGGACTACAAGGGCGAGCCCTTCGGGCCGATGCCCCTCCTGATGGCGAAGGCGGAGTACGTCACCAAGACGCTCGCCATCTGCACCGCCTGCGGCAACCCCGCCAACCGCTCCTACCGGCTCACCGACGAGGAGGCCCAGGTCATCGTCGGCGCCCACGATCACTATGAGCCGCGCTGCCGTCGCTGCTACACCGCCGGGCTGGCTGAACGCGCCAAGCAGCGCGATCTCCACCTCAAGGCGGCGCAAGGCTAGCCGCCGTCGCCTCCCTGCCCTCGGGCAGGCGCCCGGGGGCGTTCTTCCCCCGCTGCGAGAGGTCCCCTCCCCATGCTCGACGCCCAGCACAAAGCCACCGTCTACGCCCCCTCGGAGCAGCCGCACCGCTACGGCGAGAACGTCCACATCATCGCCAACCCCATGGCGTTGACCTCGCTGGCGCGCCTCTGCTCGCCCGAGACCCAGCAGCCCCAGATCAACGAGCTGGTCGAGTCGCTCTACACCACGCTCCTCTCCCACGCGATCAACCGCGACTTCCCCAAGGTCCACCGCGCGATCCCCTCCCGCATGGCCGAGGTGCTGGAGCGCGACGGAGACGACCCGGGCCGCGGCGTCAACGAGGGGATGATGATCGACCAGACCACCCAGGTGGTCAGCGTGGACATCGCCCGGGCGGGTATCCTGCCCTCCTTGACCTGCTACAACCTCCTCAACCGGCTCCTGGAGCCGGCGGGGGTGCGCCAGGACCACCTCATCGTGAGCCGCGCGGTGGACGACGCCGACCGCGTGGTGGGCGCGCGCATCAGCGGCAACAAGATCGGCGGCCCCATCGACGGGCGCGTCGTCATCTTCCCCGACCCGATGGGCGCCACGGGCTCCTCCCTCTCGACGGCCATCTCCTATTATAAGGACACCTTCGGCGGCAGCCCCCTCAAGCTCATCACCCTCAACCTCATCTTCACCCCCGAGTTCATCCGCCGCATCCAGCGCGATCACCCCGAGGTCGTCATGTACGCCCTCCGCCTGGACCGCGGCATGAGCCCCCCCGACGTCCTCGACACCCTCCCCGGCGCCCGCTGGGAGGAGGAGCGCGGCCTCAACAGCCACGGCTACATCGTCCCTGGCGGCGGCGGCTTTGGCGAGATCATGAACAACGCCTGGGTCTAAGCCCCCAGCCACCCTACGGAGCCTCACATGGAGCTGATCACCGAGGTCAACGGTCGCATCGAGAAGCTCGTCCCCATGATCACCGCCGACGAGATCCAGGCCCGCATCCAGGAGCTGGGTCGGCAGATCTCCCAGGACTACGCCGGCCAGGAGGTCGTCGCGCTCGCCGTCCTCAAGGGGTCCGTCCTCTTCTTCGCGGACCTCCTCCGCGCGCTGGACCTGCCGCTGCTCACCACGGACTTCCTGGGCCTCTCCAGCTACGGGAGCCGCACCGCCAGCAGCGGCGTCGTCCGCCTCACCCAGGACCTCAGCCGCCCCATCGAGGGCAAGCACCTCCTGGTCATCGAGGACATCGTGGACACGGGCCTCACGATGAAGTACCTCCTGGACAACTTCCAGACCCGCCGCCCGGCCTCCATCCGCATCTGCACCCTCCTGCACAAGCCCGCCGGCAAGGTCGTCGAGGTCCCCATGGACTACGTCGGCTTCACCATCGAGGACAAGTTCGTCGTGGGCTACGGACTCGACTACGACGAGCGCTACCGCCAGGTCCCCTTCATCGGCGTGATGGAGTTCCAGGACCTCCCTTGACGATGACCCCGCTGGACGACTCACTCCTGCGCCCCCGCGACATCGCGACCTGCGAGGACCCCCGCGCCCGGCGACGCCGGGCGGCGGCCCTCCTCCTCCAGCTCGACGAGGCCGCCTTGCCTGAAGCCCGGCGCCTCGCCTTGGCGCTGGGCCTCCTGGACGAGGCCGGGCTCCGGCGCGTCGCCTTCGTCCGCGCCCAGGACCTCCCGGAGCCGGCCTGGCGCTACCGCGCCTTCCTCCTCCTGGAGCGCCCCTTCGACGCCGAGCCGGTCGTCGGCGGCTGGAT
>CAUJGC010000365.1 GCA_963169075.1 Myxococcota bacterium | reverse complement strand
CCCGCTGCGCCCGCTCGCCTTGGGCTCGCTCCGCTCCCCCCCCCCCGCCCCCCCGCCACCGCCCGGGGCCCCCCCGCCACGGGGGGTACCGGCTGCGTTCCGCCGACGAAGCGCAGCGGAGTCGGCGGTTACGCAGCCGGGGGGGTTGCGTCACGGGGGGGACCGGCTGCGTTGCTCCTGAGAGCGCAGCGAACAGGAGCTTACGCAGCCGGGGGGGTCACCACCCCTGGAACGCGATGAAGTCGAACGCCGCGCGCCCCTGGATCTCCAGATCCCCCTGCCCGTCGGCTTCAAACCAGCCGCGCAGGACCACGCGCACGATCCCCACCAGCGCCCCGGCCAGCCACTGCGCCTCGCAGCGCCGCTGCGCGTCTTCGGGCGCCAGATCGCGCGCCAGCGCCGCAGCGATCACCTCTTCCCACTGCGCGTCAAAGCGCTGATCATACGCCATCAACGACCCGGACGACTCGATGATCCGGTTCTGGAGCACCACGATCTCGCGCTGCGCCTCGTAGAGGTGCGCCATCTCCAGACACGCCAGCCGCACCGCCTGGAGCGGCGTCTCATCCGCAGCGCGCGGCTTCTCCAGCAGGGCGCGGAACGCCTCCAGGCGCTCGGCCTGGTTCGCGAAGAGCACCGCCTCCTTCGTCTCGAAGTAGCGGAAGAAGGTCCGCCGCGAGATCTCCGCAGCCTCCGCGATCTCCTCCACCGTCGTCGCGTCAAAGCCCCGCGCGCTGAAGAGGCGCAGCGCCTCCTCCACGATCACCTGGCGCGTCCGGCGCTTCTTCCGCTCGCGCAGACGCCCCGAGCGATCATCTCCTGCTGCGACTGCCTCCCTCAACTCCACCTCCATCGACACGCCTCCGCGCCCCCGTCCGACACCCCGACACCCACACCCTAGCGAAACCCGTGCGCCAAAGCAAGATATTGACACCGAGTGCCACATTGGCTATCTTCGGCTTCGTCACGCGCGGCCGAAGCCGGCCTCCTACTCAACACCCACCCACCCCTTGAGGTCAACCATGTCCCAGCTCCCCGCCCAGGGTCTCTCCCACGACGAAGTGATGGCCCGCCTGGAGGCCTTCCGCGCCGACGACATCAACTGGCGCTCCGGGCGCGCCTGGGCCTACGTCTACGATGCAGGCGAGGGCGCGCAGAAGGTGTGTGAGGACGCCTTCGCGGGCTTCCTCTGGGAGAACGCCCTCGACCCCACCGTCTTCCCCTCCATGCTCCGCCTGGAGAACGAGCTGGTCGGCCTCGTCGCCCGCCACCTCCACGCCCCCGAGGGCGCCGCAGGCTGCTACGCCTCCGGCGGCACCGAGTCCATCATGCTCGCCGTCAAGGGCTCCCGCGAGCGCCACCGCCGCGTCAAGCAGGACAACGCCCGCCTCAACATCGTCCTCCCCGAGACGGCCCACGCGGCCTTCCAGAAGGCGGCCCTCTACCTCGACCTGGAGGTCCGCCTCATCCCCGTCGATCCCCACACCTTCAAGGCCGTCCCCGACGCGATGGCCGCCGCCGTCGATCCCCACACCTGCCTGATCGTCGGCTCCGCGCCCTCCTACGCCCACGGCGTCATCGACCCCATCGCGGACCTCGGCGCCATCGCCCTCCAGCACGACCTCTGGCTCCACGTGGACGCCTGCGTCGGCGGCTGGCTCCTGCCCTGGTTCGAGCGCCTCGGCGCCCCCCTCCCCCGCTACGACTTCCGCGTCCCCGGCGTCTCCTCCATGTCCTGCGATCTCCACAAGTACGGCTTCGCCCCCAAGGGCGCCTCCATCCTCGTCCTCCGCGACAAGAGCCTCCGCCCCCACCACATGTACGCCTGCGCCACCTGGTCCGGCTACACCCTCATCAACCTCGCCGTTCAGTCCTCCAAGGGCGGCGGCCCCCTCGCCGCCGCCTGGGCCGCCCTCAACTTCATGGGCGACGACGGCTACGAGGCCCTCGCCTCCCGCATGCTCACCGCCACCCGCGAGATCGTCGCGGGCATCGACGCCATCGACGACCTCCGCGTCCTCGGCACCCCCGAGATGAACCTCATCGCCATCACCTCCGACACCGTCAACATCTTCCACGTCGCTGACGAGATGACCGAGCGCGGCTGGTACGTCCAGCCCCAGCTCTCCTTCGGCGCCTCCCCCGCCAACATCCACCTCTCCGTCAACCCCAAGGGACAGCCCCACGTCCCCGCCCTCCTCGCGGACTTCAAAGCCTCCTGCGAGGCCGCCCGCGCCCTCCCCTCCGGCCAGCTCAAGGCCGTCCTCGGGGACGCCCTCGCCTCCCTCGACCCCGCCACCGTCGATCCCTCCGCCATCCCCATGATGCTCGCCATGGCCGGCATCACGGGCACCGGCCTCCCCAAGCGCATGGCCGAGATCAACGAGGTCCTCGACGCCCTCACCCCGCCCCTCCGCGAGCTGCTCCTCGTCGGCTTCGTCAACGAGCTGTACCGCCCGGAGTGACCCCCCCGGCCCCGTAACCGCCGACTCCGCTGCGCTTCACAGGACGAACGCAGCCGGTCCCCCCCGTGACGGCAACCCCCCCGGCCCCGTAACCGCCGACTCCGCTGCGCTTCGTCGGCGGAACGGGGCCGGCCCCCCCCGTGACGGGGGGGCACCGACATGATCCTCGCTCGCCTGGGGCTCGCTCGCCTCGCTGCGCTCGCTCGCCACCGACTCGTCGTCGCTACGCTCCCCGCTCCCTCCGGTCGCCCGCGGCCCCAGGGCCGCGCACCCGCCCCCCCGCCCCCCAGCGCCCCAGCGCCCCAGCG
>CAUJGC010000364.1 GCA_963169075.1 Myxococcota bacterium | reverse complement strand
CGTGTAGCGGGGGCTGGGGTCCCAGGCGCCGGAGGCACCCCGAAACCCAATAAAAAAGACAGTAATTTACATGTAAATTACTGTCTTTTTTATTGGGTTTCGGGGTGCCTCCGGCGCCTGGGACCCCAGCCCCCGCTACACGCTCCGCAGCGCCGAGTCCTCCGCCAGCTCCGCCACAGGCCGCCGCGCAGCCGCCTCGAAGAAGAGGCGCCGATCGATGGCCTCGATCAGCGAGTGGGCGCTGTCGCGGCGGAGGGCCGAGATCGCCACCGCCCCGTGCTGGGCTGCAAGCGCCGCCGCCTCCTCCTCGTCGATGAGGTCGCACTTGTTGAAGACCAGGATCTGGGGCTTAGCGCTCAGCTCCAGATCATCCAGGATCTTGTTCACCGCCCGCATCCGCTCCTCAAAGCCCGTCGTGCTCACGTCCACGACGTGGAGCAGGAGGTCGGCGTCGTCCAGCTCCTCCAGCGTCGCCTTGAAGGCGTTGACGAGATCCCTGGGCAGATCGTGGATGAAGCCCACCGTGTCGGTGAGCACGACCTCGCGGTCTTCGGGGAAGCGCAGCCGCCTGGACGCCGGCGCCAGCGTCGCGAAGAGCTTGTCCTCGCTCAAGACATCCGAGCGCGTCAAGCTGTTGAGGAGCGTCGACTTCCCGGCGTTGGTGTAGCCGACGATGCTCAGGATCGGCAGCGCGTCGTTGTTCTTGCGGCGGCTCCGCTGCTGGATCCGCTGGGCAGCGATCTGCTTGAGGCGATCCTCCAGGAAGCGCAGCCGGTCGTTGGCCCGGCGCCGGTTGAGCTCCAGCTTCGTCTCACCGGGGCCGCGTCCGCCGACGCCGCCGGTCAGGCGGGACATCCCGGTGCTCTTGGCGATCAGGCGCGGGAGCGTGTACTTGAGCTGGGCCAGCTCAACCTGAAGCTTGCCGTCGGCGCTGGTGGCGTGCTGGGCGAAGATGTCCAGGATGAGCTGCGTCCGGTCGATCACCCGCAGATCGGTCGCGTCGGTGATGGCCCGCATCTGGCGCGGCGCCAGATCGCAGCCGAACACCAGCAGCTCCACGTCCTGCTGGAGCGCCTGGAGCACCACATCCTCCAGCTTGCCCTTGCCGATCACGAAGCGCGGATCGGCCTGCGGGCGCCGCTGCACGATCACATCCGCGAGGTGGAGCCCTGCTGTGCGGGCCAGCTCCCGCAGCTCCCCCAGCTCCGCCTCCAGCTTCCGCCCGCCGGGGAGCTGCGGCATGATCAGGATGGCGCGCTCGCCTGCTGTCTCGACCGTCCGCTCCCGCTTGCGGCCCAGCTCCGCCTCCAGCTCGCTGATGAAGGTCTGGAAGTCGGGCAGCAGCTCGGCGGCAGCGTGGGCGTTGGCGGTCTGCCACAGCGCGCCGCCCGGGTTCTCAGGCACGAGGTGCGCCCAGTGGAAGCGCGCCGGGTAGCCGCCGGGCCCCACCTGGACGCTCACGATGGCGTCCAGGTGCAGCTTGGAGAGGTCGGTCAGATCGTCGCGCCCCAGGGGCTCGCCCTGGAGGTTGCTGCGGATCAGGCGGAGCCCGCGCAGACGCCCCGCGCCAGCGCGCTGGCGCCCCACATCCGGCAGGTAGAGCCGGAAGGCGTCCCCGATGATGACCTCCTCGACCTTCCCCTTGCGATCCACCAGCGCGCCGACCAGGCGGCGCGTGTCCTCGCTCAGGAACGTGAGCTGCGTCGCAAACTCCTGGCTCACCAGCTCGCTGGGGCCGACCTTGCGCGTGTAGAGCTTCTCCAGCGTCTTGAGCTGGCTGCTCTTGAGGCCTGTCGTATTTCCGTGGATCTGCTTGCTAATAACGCTACCTCGTCAAACTCGGCAGCGCCTCCCCCCGGGCTGAGGACGCCTCAGCAGCTCGGCGCGCCGCCAAACTTCAAGATCTTCTGACGCACGACATCGCCCAGCTTGTTCCCGCAGTTGGCCTTCAGCCAGACGTTGTAGTGCTCGATGGCCTTGGCCGTGTTCCCCTGCTTCTCGTAGGCGATCCCCAGCTGGTAGTGCGCCTGGACGCCGCCGCCGTACTTCAGCGCCTCGGTGGCGTCTGCGATGGCGCCGCCCTGATCGCCCTGGAGCGACTTCTTCTTGGCCGAGTCCAGCAGCTCCTGGAGCTTCGCGCGGCGCTCCTCCTGGCTGACACCGCCCTTGTCGCCGCCCTTGTCGCCGCCTGCGTTCTTGTCGCCGCCCTTGTCACCACCCTTGTCGCCGCCCTTGTCGCGCGGCGGCGGATCGCCGCCGTCGTCGCGGCGCTCGCCGCGGGAGATCTCCGCGCGCAGCGCCTTGGCGTCGCTGTTCTCCGGGTCCAGATCGAGCGCCTTGATCACCAGCGCGCGCGCGCTGTTGAAGTCCTTACGCCCCATCGCCGCCCGCGCGTCCTCCAGGTGCTTCGCCACCAGCCCCTGCGTCGCCGCCTCCAGGAGCCCGTCCTTGCGGATGCGCGCATAGTAGATCGAGATCTCCGGGATCTCGCTGAAGGAGCGACGGGCCTCCTCGTAGCTGCTGCTCTTCATCGCGGTGTTCCCGCGCTCGAAGGCCTCCTTGAAGGGCTTCTCCCGCGCCGCGATCGACTTCTTCTCCTGCGCGGCCTTGTTGTTGGGGTCCTGGCGGAGCACCTCATCAAAGAGGATCATCGCCCGCTCCCACTCCTCCTTCTCCATGGCCTCGTTGCCGCGGGCCAGCATCTCGTTGCCGGGCCCCGGCTGCTCTTCGACCGGGGAGCCGTTGTTCGTCGCGGCCTGCTCCCCACCCTGGGGCTTCTCGTCGCCGCCCAGCAGGAGCACCGCCAGCGCGATGATCACCACCGCCAGCACCGCGATCACGCCCCCGAACAGCAGCCCCTTGTTGCCGCCGCTGCTCGCAGGAGCTGCCTCCCCCTCCATGTCCTCGGCCTGCGGCAGGAACACGAAGTCCTCGCCGGGCTCCACAAAGCGCAGCCGCACATGCCCCAGCTCGATGAGATCGCCGCGCTTGAGCTGAACCGCCCGGTACTCCTCCCCGTTGACCTTCACCCCGTTGGCCGAGTTCAGATCCAGCACCTTGTAGCGCTGCCCGTCCCGCACCAGCTTCGCGTGGTTGCGGCTGATCGAGCGATGATCGATCCGGATGTCCCCCTCCGTCCGGCCGATCACCATCTCCTTGCGCGTCAGGTAGAACTCGCGGCCCGCGAAGTTGGACGAGATCACCACGATCCGCGCCGCCTGGTGCTGCGGCAGCTCCTCCGGCTCCGGCGGCGGCTCCTGCGCCTTCACCTCGGGCTTGCCCTCGGCCTTCGGCTTGTCCACCTGCAAGCGCAGCCGGTAGTCCCCGATGATGACCACGTCGCCCTCACGGAAGGGCACCCGACCTTCGATCTTCTGGCCGTTGCGCCGGACACCGTAGCGGCTGGCGACGTCCTCGATCTCGATCTGGCCGTCCTTCTTCATGAGCTTGGCGTGCCGCCGGGACACGTTCCGCTCGGTCAGGCGGATCGTATTCCCCTCTTTGCGGCCTACCGTGATCTCATCCCGGATGATGGGGACAACAGTCGTCTTCCCCTCATCGTCCTCGATGACCAGCTTGTACATGCGGGCATCCTCTCCATGGCGTTCCAGCGCACCGCTGCGACCCCAAGGCGTACCACGGGCATGGACGAAATTCAATCCTTCGTTCAAGGTGCCTGCGCGTGCGCGCGTCTCCTGCGCCCTCACCTGAACCCCACATGCAAGGCTCACCCATGCCCGGACCCGGACACCTCTTCCCCTGGGACGACGACGACGACGATGACCTCCTCCAACCCGAGGTCGCGCCCTGGGCCGACGATCACCTCCGCCTGCCCCATCACGCCGAACCCCTCGACCCCGCCGCCTCCGCACACCTCACCTTCGACGTCGCCCCCTCCAGCGACGACCCCTGGGACCTCCTCCGCGCCGCGGCCTGCGCCGCCCACACCCGCCGCGTCATCGAGGCCTACGGCTGGCGCGCCACCCCGCGCTTCGGGGCACCCCTCCCGACCTGGCTCGACGGCCTCGGCCTCGGCGCCCTCCTGAACGCCCCGGCCCACGACGCCCCGCCCCGCCTCTCCATCGGCCCCACCCCCCAGCACACCCTCCGCCTCGCCGCCACCACCGCCGCGCCCGACCTCAACACCCCCGAGGACGCCGCCGCGCGCTGGGGCCACGAGCCCCTCCTGCTGGCCTGCGCCGCCGCGCCCACACACCAGCCCCTCCACCTCGACGCCGACGCCCTGGAGGCCGCCCAGGACCGCCTCCTCCACCTCTACGGCGCCCTCCAGCGCGCCAACGACGGCATCGATCAAATCGGCAACCTCCCCGACTTCGGCGCCCTCCTCAGCCCCCTCCACGAGACCCTCCCCGAGGTCGCCGCCGCCCGCCGCGCCGCCCCCTTCGACGCCCCCGCCACCCTGGACGGCCTGGATCGCGTCGCCCGCGCCCTGGGAGACGCCGCCCGCGGGCGCCGCAAGACCCTCCCCCGCGACATCGCCTGGTCCCTGGCCGCTGGCCGCTCCGCGCTGGTCCAGGCGGGGCAGCTCCTCGGCCTCCTCCAGCAGCTCCCCGAGGTCGCCCTCCCGCGCCTCCACCAGCGCCGCGCCCTCCGCCGCGGCGTCGAGCCCGCGCGCATCGACGCCCTCGTCCAGCGCCGCCTCCAGGCCCGCGCCAGCCGGGACTTCGAGGCCGCCGACGCACTCCGCGCCGAGCTGGACAGCCTCGGCGTCGAGGTCATGGACGGACCCTGGGGCTCCCGCTGGGGACTCTTCAACGCCCCTTGAAGCTCGCGGCCACCGCCGCGTCACGCTCCGCCTCGCTCCCCCCCAGGAGCACCTCCACCAGCTCCCCGGGCGCCCCGGGGAGCACCTCGCCTTCAGGGGTCCACGGCAGCGGCAGCCGCGCCAGCGTCTCCCGGCTGTACTCGTAGTAGCCCGCCCGCTTGCGCTTCGCGCTCTCCAGCGCGAAGCGCGTCAGCGGCGCGCTGTTCAGCGCCGCCACCACCGCCTCCAGCGGCACAGGCAACACAACCTCCGGCGCCAGCGCCCACGCGTCGGTCCGCAGCACGCTCCCCGCCCGATCCACCGCGAACCGGTTCCCCTGCGCGTAGAGCGGCGCCACCACCTTCTCCGAACGCTCCATCAGCCCCAACCCCTGCGGCATCGAGAGCGCATACCACCGCGCCGAACCATCCCGCACCTGATAGCGCGCCTCCAGCGCCTCGCGGCGCGCCTCCAGCCACGCCCGCAGCGCCGGCTCCTCCAGCGGGTCGTCGCCGTTCAGGATCAAGAGGAGCCGCTGCCCCGACGGCGCCAGCCACCCCGCCTGGATGTGGCGGCTCGCCAGCGTCGGCCGCAGCCACCGCGCTGGCAGCCGCGCCGCGTCCGCCTCGCTGACCACGAAGGTCGCGTTGTGACCCGTCTTCACCCCCTGGCCCACCGCGAACCACGCCCCAAGCTGCAGCGGCGCCTCCTCCATCGGGCGCCGCGCCGCCGCCGCACCCGGCGGGCGCAGCCGCCACGGACCCGCGCCCAGCCCCCGCTGCAGCACCGCGAACCCCTCCAGCTCAGGCGCCTCCTCAAGCACCCCCGACCCGCCCCAGCGCCCCGCCACCACCAGGTGCGCCGCCGCCGGCGGCGACGCCCGCAGCACCACCAGCGCTGTCAGCACCTGCACGCCCGGCCAGAGGTGCGCCTCCCCAAGCTCCCAGATCACCTCCAGCGTCGCCGCCGAGGCCAGCGACCCGCGCACCCCCTCGGCCCGCTTCGCCTCCAGCCAGTAGCGCGCCGTCAGCGCCGCCAGCCGCCCCCCGGGCGACAACGCCTGCGCCCCCAGCGTCACAAAGATCGCCGACTGATCCACCTGCCGCTGGTAGCCCGGCACCCGCCCCGCCAGCGCCGCGTGGGTCGCCTCCGGCAGCACGTCGGCGTTGGCGTAGGGCGGGTTCAACAGCACCGCATCGCACGCCGGCCACGCCGGCCACGTCAGCGCGTCCCCCACCTCCACAGGGAGCGCCTCCGGCACCACCCCCCGCGCCAGCGCCCAGAGCAGCAGCGACGCGCGACCCACACACGCCACCTCCGCCGACACCTCCAACCCCATCACCTGCCCCAGCGCTGCCTCCGGCGTCGCCCCAAGCGCGTCCACCAGCCGATCCAGCGCCGCCAGGAGCAGCCGCCCGCTCCCCGCCGCCGGGTCCAGCACCCGCGCTCCCCCCGACCGGATCGCCGCCGACGCCATCCACCGCGCCGCCCACCGCGGCGTGAAGATCTGCACGCGCCCCCCCGGCTCCGGCGGCAGCGCCGCCTCCAGCCGCGCCTGCGCCGCCTCGACCCCTCCCCAGGCGTCCCCTGGCGCCCCCCACGCGCCTCCTGGAGCCTCCCGCACACCCTCGCCCAACCCCAGCAGCCTCGCCGCCTCCCTGGCCTCCAGCGGACGCCCCAGGCGCCGCGCGGCCTCCATCACCTCCGCCAGCGCGAGCCCGCCCAGCCCTTCGCTCACTGACGCCTCCCCCGCGCCGACACCACCAGCGTCGTGTCCTCCACACCCCCCGTCGGGTCCGAGATCGACACCTCCACCGTCAGCTCCACCCCGCCGCTCTCCGACTCCGGAGAGAAGCGCCCCGTCACCCCCAGCGTCAAATCCCACTCCTGCCCCTCACCGACCACCAGCACGTCGTCCTCCAGCGACCCCTCCACCTCCTGCGTCGCCGGGTCCAGCTCCAGCCGCAGCGTGCGCGGCTCGTCTCCGATCAGCGCCGTCAGCCGCCCCTCGATCTCGAACACCGCCAGATAATCCAGCAGCCGCTCCACCACCGCCGCCTCCACCGACGCATCCCCCGTCAACACCTCCACCTCACCCACCTCCAGCGCGTAATGGCCCTGCACCGTGCAGGGGCGCATCAACCCCCGACGGTGCGCCACCACCGCGAAGAGATTCGGCCCCTGCGGACGGAACGTCGCCTCCAACGCCCCCGGCGCCCCCGGCGTCCCGTCCGCCTTGAAGAAGCAGAGCTTCAACGCCGGCAGCTCGTCATACGCCACGCAGTGCTCCAGCCCCGCCTCCGCGCTGAACGTCGCCGTGATCGGATCGTCCTCCCCCACCAACACCTCCACCTGCCCGCCGCTCCGCCTCACCACCGCCTCCACATGCTCCAGACGACCCACCAGATCGTCCAGCGGCGGCAGCAGATAGGCGTCGTAGGCGATCTCCCCGTCAGCAGCCTCCACCTCCTCGCACGGCGGCACCTCCGGCGGCGTGTTGTTGTTGACGGCGTTGTTGACGGCGTTGTTGTTCACCGCGTTGTTGACGGGGCTGTTGTTGGCCGCGTTGTTGGAGGGGCTGTTGTTGGCAACGCTGTTGTTCGCTGGCGCCTCCGGCGAACCCTCCTCGTCCCCACACCCCACACCCCACAGCGACACCCAGGCGATCAGGACAACGAGCGAGCGCATCTTCTTCATCGAAACCTCCATCAGAGCAGCGCAGGGCAGGGCGCGAACGCCACAAGAGCCACGAGCCTACCCCAACCCGACCGCCAAGGCGAGCACACACCATGGCGCCCGGGCCGTGATTCGGTTAGGCTCAAGGCGTTCGCGCCTTGACGCTTCGGCGGTGGGCGCACTTCTTGCTGAACAGCTCACCGCGGCGACCCCCCAGGGCGCCCACCTCCCAACGAGGACGAGGATGCAGGCACAGAGCACGATCACAACGCAGCGGAAGACGCTCATGCAGAGCGTCAGAAAAGTGTCGCGCCTCCTCGGCTTCACCGGGGTGGCCCTCGTCGCCTCCTCCCTGGTGATCACCTCGCCGCTGGCCAAGGGCAAAAAACCCGAGGACGTCTACAAAGGCCAGATCATCCTCTCCGACCGACCCTTCCCCACGCGCTTCAAGTCCAACGACCACTTCGTCCAACACATGAAGAGCGTCCGCCAGGGCGAGTTCTGGCCCTCCACACAGGACGGCCCCTGGCAGATCGAGTACATGGCCTTCTTCGCCAAACCCCTCCCAAGCCACACCTACTCCGTCGTCTACTTCGACGTCACCGACAAGAACAAGCCCATCTTCGTCACCGAAGGCACCTCCACACCCCAGAAGGACGGCCTCCGCATCATGGCCGGCTTCGCAGAGCTCAAGCCGCCCCACTTCCAGCCCGACCACCGCTACCTCATCCTCTACACACCCAACGTCAACCAGCCCGCCCTCGCCGAAGCCGAGTTCGTCCTCCGACCCTTCGACCCACGACGCGCCGCCGAGGCCCGCGAGCGCCGAGACGCCCTCCTGCGCGAACAGCATGAAGCCGAGCAGGCCGAAAAAGAGAAACAAGCCAAAGACAAGGCCCCCGCCTGGGAGCCTCCCAACTGGTGACCCGCCGACCTCGATCGCTCCACTCGCTGGAACATAGCCTGGGCTACATAGCGCAGGCTCATGTAAAAACCAAAGGATTCGGGTATATACGTATGAAGCGCACGCTCTGGACCGCCCTGGGCACCCTCTCCCTCCTCCTCGCCATGCCTGCCGCCGCGCAGGACAACACCACCCAGGGTGAGCTGCCCGTCGAGCGCGCCCTCCTCCAGGGCTTCTATCAGCGCTCCGGCGTCCAGGTCGGCCTCCAGATCCGAGAGCAGGCCGCCCAGAACCTCCAGCCCTTCTCCCAGATCAACACCCGACCCACCGAGGTCCCCGCCATCGGCGTCGATGTCCTCTACCGCGGACGGAACGTCCTCGTCATCCGCGACACCGACGGCGCCATCCAGCGCGCCACCTTCGGCGGACAGTCCGCCTGGAACCGCATCACCAGCGAGGTCTACCGCCTCTACCCCGATGAGTTCCACATGGTCATGGCCCTCACCACCTGGAACGACAACACCGCCGCCGGCTACTACCTCCCCCTCGCCAACAACGTCCGCGGCCTCGGCTATCAGCACCTCTCCGGCGTCGAGGTCTTCAACCAGACCCAGAGCGAGACCCTCGACGGCCTCATCTTCATGAACAACTACCGCTCCTACCTCGGCCGTAACGCCGTCTACGGGCGGATCGTCTTCCTCCAGGAGATCGGACACCGCTGGGGCGCCTTCGTCTGGTACGGCAACGGACCCGGAGACGGACGCGACATGCTCGGCCGCGACGACTCCCACTGGTCCTACTTCATGCACTCCCAGAACTCCGGCATGGAGGGCAACGACTGGCGCGATAACGGCACCGGCTCCTTCACCACCCAGACCGACGCCTTCTCACTCACCTTCTCCGATCTCGACCTCTACCTCATGGGCTTCCTCTCCCCCAACGAGGTCGATCCCTGGTTCCTCATCCGCGACCCCGACATCGGCACCAAGCGCGACGACTACGGACAGCGCCTCAACGCCGCCTCGCCCCCCGCCTTCGGCGGACGCTTGACCCTCACCGGCGACCGCTGGGACATCTCCATCGAAGACGTCCAGCGCGCCGAAGGCGAGCGACGACCCAGCTTCGACGAGTCCCAGCGCTACTGGAAGGTCGCCACCGTCCTCGTCGTCGGACAGAACGCCTCCTTCGGAGACTCCGACCTCCGCACCGTCGAAGGCCTCCTCGACGACTGGGAGGCCATGTTCGAGGCCGAGACGCGCTACGTCGCGGACCTCGACCTCCAGCTCGAAGAGGCCAGCGAGCCCACCCTCGTCGGCTTCGGAGAGACCTGCGCCACCTCCAACGACTGCGACCCCGACGAGGCCACCACCTGCGTCTCCGCCGACGAGGGACGCATCTGCTCCTTCCGCTGCGCCGACGACAGCGAGTGCGGCGCAGGCTACTGCTGCGCCATCTCCTTCTGCTACCCCGCAGACGACAGCGCCTGCGAGGACGCCAACAACAACCCCAGCAACAACAACCCCGCCAACAACAACCCCGCCAACAACAACCCCGACAACAACAACCCCGACAACAACGGCGGCTTCATCGACGACGGCGGCTTCATCGATGACAACGGCTCCAACGGCTCCGGCTCCGCCAACGACTCCTGCGCAGCGGCAGCCCCTGCGCGACGCCTCGGCGTCGAAGGGCTCGGCTTCGGCCTCCTCGCCCTCGCCGGCCTGATCGCCCTCCGCCGCCGCTGACACCCCACCACAACCCGGCGCCCTCGGCGCCGGGTCGCCGCCTCCCCCCTCAACGCACCCGCCCGACCAGGATCTCCATGCGACTGGCTCCCTCCGCCTGCCGCGGCGTCGCCCTCACCGGGCTCCTCCTCGCCGCCACCTACGCCACACCGGCCGAAGCCCAGGACCTCACCCCCAGCACCCGGGCCCGCGACATCTACACCGCCGCGCCGGCACCCCTCCCCACCACCCTCGCCCCCCGCGACGCCACCGGCGACGCCTGGTGGCAGGACGCCATCCTCGCCCGACACGCCTCCGGACAGAAATGGGACGCCGGCATGCGACGCGACGGACGCGCCCACGCCGCCCTCAACACCCAGCACATCGGACGAAACCTCATCGTCGTCGAAGACGCCGACGACTCCATCTACAGCACCAGCTTCGGCGGACTCGGCGGCAACCTCGCCACCCAGACCCTCGCCGCCCAGCTCTACGCCACCTTCGACGACCGCTTCGACTTCATCCAGATCCTCCTCGACTGGACCGTCAACGACGTCTTCGCCTACTACATGCCCCTCTCCAACGACGTCCTCGGCATCGGCGCCGCCAACATCGCACCCTACGAAGACCGCTACGATGAGACCGAGGGACGCCTCCAGGGCTACATCTTCATGAACAACTGGCGCCTCTACCTCGGACAGAACGCGGTCCTCGGGAGAGAGGTCTTCCTCCAGGAGATCGGACACCGCTGGGGCGCCTTCGTCCACTACGACCAGGGGCAGGGACGCCAGCGCGACCTCCTCGGACGCGACGACGCCCACTGGTCCTACTGGCTCCACAGCGACAACTCCGCCCTCGAAGGCAACTACTGGCAGGACAACGGCGACGGCACCTTCACCACCCGAAGCTCCGGCTACCGCATCTCCTTCAGCCCCCTCGACCGCTACCTCATGGGCGCGCTCCCCCCGGAGGAGGTCCCCCCCTTCTTCATCATCGACAACCCCGACGCCGCAGGCGCCCGCGACTCCCGCGGCTCCCGGCTCAACCCCGCCTCGCCTCCCGAGCACGCCGGGCAGCTCCGCACCTTCGCCGGCACGCGCCGCGAGATCACCATCGACGACATCATCGCCGCCGAAGGACCCCGACGCCCCCGCTGGACCGCCTCGCAGCGCGAGTGGCGCATGGCCACCGTCCTCGTCGTCCGCAGCGGCGACACCCTGAGCCCCGAGCGCATCGAGCTGGCCGAGCAGCTCATCGACAGCTGGCGCCTCATGTTCGAGGCCGAGGTCCGCAACGAGCTTGACCTCATCACCGCACTCGACGGCGACGAACCCCCCAGCCGCCTCCCCTTCGGCGCGCCCTGCGACTCCGCCGAAGCCTGCAACCCCGAAGAGGCCACCGCCTGCGTCGCCCTCCCCGACGACCCCGCCGGAGCGATGATCTGCTCCCACCGCTGCGCCGATCACACCGAGTGCGGCGCGGGCTTCTGCTGCCTCGATCCCGCCTCCACCGGCAACGCCTTCTGCTACCCCGCCCTCGGCGCCTGCCAGGACGTGATCGAAGAGCCCGGGAACAACCCCAACAACGCAACCCCCGGCGACAACAACAGTACAAATAATGAATCAAATAATGGTGTAAATAATGGTGATCCGGGCAACAACGCCGCGCCGCAGCCGGGCGAGCAGCCCGGCGCCGCCCCCGAGGGAGACGCCAGCGGCGGCGGCTGCGCCTGCGCCGCCCCGGCCGCGCCGACCGCCCGCTCCGGCCTGATCGGCGGGCTGGGAGCAGCCCTGGCCTCCCTCGTCGCCTGGGGCCTCCGGCGGCGCTGATTCACCACGGAAGCGCGGAGGGGGCTTTACTTTGAGGGCCAGGCGTCTAACCCTTGAGAGATATGCGCGCGCTGCCGCGCGTGAAGCCTACCCCACCCCGGGATGACCGCATGTCCACGATCGCCAAGATCCTCGCTGTCCTCACCCTCATGCCCGTTGTGGAGATCGGGCTCCTCATCCCGCTCCACAACCTCATCGGCGGCTGGTGGACCGTGGGGCTGGTGGTCTTCACCGCCACGCTCGGGACCGTCCTCATCCGCTGGCAGGGCGCAGCGGCCCTCCGGCGCATCAAAGAGGCCATCGGAGAGGGGCGGCTCCCCAGCGATGAGCTGCTGGACGGCGTCCTCATCCTCCTGGCCAGCGTCGCCCTGATCACTCCCGGCGTGATCACCGACACCACCGGACTCCTCCTCCTCGTGCCCTCGCTCCGCGCCCCGGTGCGCCGCATGATCGGCCGCCGCGTCTCCCGCTGGCTCGGAGAGAAGGCCTCCCCCGGCGGCGCAGGCTTCGGGGACCTGGGCGGCTTCGACGCCCCCCACCGCGAGCCCGCCCGGCAGCCCGAACCCGCCTGGCAGAAGGCCGCGGAGGACGGCGCCAGCATCGGACGCCCCGATGAGATCCTCTAGACTGGAGGGATGCCCCCATGATCCACAACCCCATCAGCCTCCGCGGCCTCATCGACTGGAAGGCCAAGGATGAAGGCCCCGCCGAGGTCGAGCTGACCCGCTCACCCCACATGAGCGCCGTCTGCCTCTACCTCCAGGAAGGCGAGGGCGTCCCCGGCCACAAGGCCGAGCGCGACATGTTCCTCTACGTGGATCAAGGACGCGTCGTCGTCACCGCAGGCGAAGGGCGCGTCGAGATGGGCCCCGGACAGACCCTCGTCATCCCCGCTGGCGCCTCCCGAGGCGTCGAAGCACGCGAGCGCGCCATCCTCATCGTCGTCCAGTCCCCACCCGACCGCGCCTGACCTCCATGCACCCCCACCTCCCCCCCTGGCGAGACGAGGCCCTCCGCGCCTGCCACGCAGACGCCTACCTCCTCGCGGGCCTGGGAGACTCCCCCCAGGGCGCAGCCGCCTGGTACGGCCTCCACATCACCCCCACCCCTCGCCTCCTCGCCCTCCAGAGCTGGCGCGACGCCGCCGAGGGCGTCCACGAGGGCACCCCCTGGCTCTCCTGGGAGATCGAGCGCGCCCTCCGCCTCCTCCTCCGACAGAGCTGGACCGCCCTCGAGATCGCCGGCCTCGCCCTCCGCGGTCACACCTCCTGCGATCCCGCGTGGGAGCCCTGGCGCCAGGAGCTGATCACCCTCCTCCCCGGCGCCCTCACCCGGGCCGCACCCCACGCGGCCCTCCAGGTCGCCGCAGGGCTCGCCCGCCACGACGCCCACCACCTCGCTGCCCGGCCCCTGCTCGCCGCCCTCCACCTCGCCGCCGAGGGCGCCCTCTGCACCCAACGCGACGCCCTCGACGCCTGGGCCAGCGCCCAGCCCGATCCCCGCCTCCGCGACCTCGCCGCAGGAGCCCCCCCCGACCTCGACTGGGCCGCCCGGCGCGTCCACGACGCCAACGCCCTCCCTGAGCGCCCTCCCGCCTATGACGCGCTCTCCGACTTCCTCGTCCGCCTCCGCCTCCGATAGAGATGGGGTCCAGGGGCGGCTCGCCCCTGGCCGCCGGGGGCACCCCCCC
>CAUJGC010000363.1 GCA_963169075.1 Myxococcota bacterium | reverse complement strand
TGCGCGAGCAGCTCCGCGCCTGGGTGGGCGACGCGGGGCGCGCCCTGGAGCTGGAGGCGCTGGGGCTCAAGCCGGAGGCGCTGGAGGGCGCGCTCATCACCCAGGTCGAGGAGCGCCTGCACGTCGTGCTGACGCTGGCGCCGTCCGAGGTGGAGGCGGCGCTGGGGAGGCTGGAGGCGGAGTAGGGCGCGGGCGCTGCTTGCGCGTGCTGTTGGTGTAGGTGTCTGTCAGGACTTGTTTTTCTGGAGGGAGCATGGGTCGGGGAGTCAGGTTGTGGTGCGTGGCGGCGTGGGTGGTCCTCGCCGGGGTGTCCCTGGGCTTCGGCGTCGAGGCGCAAGAGAACCCCTTCGCCTCGACGCGGGGCTTGACGCGGGGCCTGACGCTGCCGTGGGAGAGCGTGGTGGATCGGGAGGACGCGCTCTCGCTGGAGCTGAACCCCGCCGGGCTGGCCCACGTCCAGGGCTGGGAGGTCATGGCCGCTGCGGCGCACCGCCGGGAGGGCGTCCAGGACGGGTACGGGGCGTTTCTGGCGCTCTCGCCGCTGGACGGGCTGGGGCTGGGGTACGGGCTCCAGCGCATCAACGCCGGCCCAGGCGGGTACGCCTACAACAAGCACACGCTGGGCCTGGCGGCGGGCGGCCCCTTCGCGCTGGGCTTCAACTACAACCTCTACGGGAGCGACGCCTACGCCGATCTGGACGCGCTGACGTCGTGGGATCTCGGGGTGCAGCTCCGCCTGGCGTCGTGGCTCGGGCTGGCGGCGAACCTGCGGGATCTGACGTCGCCCTTCCTCAACGACGCGGCGCTGATCGCGCCCAGCCTGGACGCGGGGGCGGCGCTGCGCTTCTTTGACGGCCGCCTGGTGGTCGAGGCCAACGCCACCGTCACCCGCGGCAGCGAGCAGATCGAGCCGCGCCTCCTGGCGCTGGTGGAGCCGCTGGACGGGCTGCGCCTCTTCGGTCAGCTCGACGTCGATACGGGGGAGCACGGCGGCGAGCTGCGCTTCGTGGGGGGGCGGGCTGGCCTGGAGGTGAATTTCGCCCACCTGGGGGTGAGCGGCGCGGGGCTCTTCGGCGGCGGCGACGCCGGGTTCACCGCCACCGCGCGGGCGAGCCAGCTCGCGTGGCGCGATCTGCTGGGTGAGCCGCAGCGCTTCGTGACCCTGACGCTGGCAGGCGACCCCCCCGAGCGACCCAGCGTGGATCTGCTGGGGCGCTCCAACGGCGCCTCGCACCTCCAGCTCATGCAGCAATTGGAGGCCATGCGCCGCGACGAGAGCGTGGACGGCGTGGTGCTGGACCTGCGCGGCGTCGAGATGGGCTACGGGCAGCTCTGGGAGGTGCGCCAGGGGCTCCTGCGCCTGAAGGAGCGCGGGGTCAAGCTGGTGGCCTACATGCGCGAGACGGGCTTCCGCGACTACTACCTGGCCTCGGCGGCGGAGCACATCCTGGCGGGCCCCAGCGCGACCTTCAACGCGCGCGGCGTGCTGGCGCTCCAGTCCTTCTACCGGGGGGCGTTCGACAAGCTCGGGGTCGAGCCCGACTTCGTGAAGATCGCGGAGTACAAGACCGCCCCCGAGTCCTTCACCCGCGAGGCCCCCACCGAAGAGAACCAGGAGGCCCTCAACACCTACCTCGACGCCATCTACGATCTCCAGCTCCGGGAGATCGCGGCGGCGCGGGGCCTGGAGCCCCAGGCGCTCCGGGAGCTGATCGATCGGGCGCCCCTGACCCCCGAGGACGCGCGCGGCGCCAAGCTGGTCGATGAGGTGGTCTATGTGGACGCGCTGGAGGAGCGGGTCCGCGAGAGGTTCGGCGCCTCGGTCCGCTTCGCGCCGTCCTACGGCCGCGACGCGCGCTCCTACCGCTGGGGCCGCCGCCCGATCATCGCGGTCATCTATGTGGACGGCGCCATCGTCACCGGCGAGAGCGGCGTCAACCCGCTCCTGGGCGGCGTCCTCAGCGGCTCCCGCACAGTGGAGGCCGCCGCCCAGTGGGCGATGGACAACCCCGACGTCGTGGGGGTCGTCCTCCGGGTGGACTCGCCGGGAGGCTCGGCGGTGGGGTCGGATCTGATGTATCGGGCGCTGGAGCGCCTCCGCGAGAAGAAGCCCCTGGTGGTCTCGATGGGGGATGTGGCCGCCAGCGGCGGCTACTACGTCGCGGCGGCCGGTAAGCGGGTCTTCTGCGCGCCCACCACGCTGACGGGCTCCATCGGGGTCTACAGCGGCAAGTTCAGCCTCGCGGGCCTCTTCGACAAGCTCGGCTACCACCGCGTGCCCTACGCCCGCGGCGCCCACGCCAACATCTACGGCGTCGAGCGCCCCTGGACCGACGAGGAGCGCGCCAACGTCCAGGCCCAGATCGCCTTCCTCTACGACCTCTTCCTGGAGCAGGTCGGCAAGGGGCGCGGCCTCTCCCGCGACGCCATCGACGCGGTGGCGCGGGGTCGCATCTGGTCCGGCCAGGAGGCCGTCAAGCTCAAGCTCTGCGACGAGGCCGGCGGCCTCCACGACGCCATCGCCTTCGCGCGGCAGGAGGCGGGGTTGAGCGAGGACCAGGAGGCCGACGTGGCGCAGCTCCCCCGCGCCGCCTTCACCCCGCCCGGCCTCCCCGCCATCGGCGTCGATGTCCAGGGCGCCTTCTCCTGGCTCTCCGAGGCCCCTGTCCCCCCCATCACCGAGCGTGACGGGGACCGCGACGCCTGGCGCCAGCTCCAGCCGCTCCGCGAGCTCGCGGGGCCGCTCCTGCCTGCGCTGGAGGTCGCTGTCCTCTTCGGTGACGGCGAGGCGATGGCGCGGCTCCCGGCGGTGGTGGAGTGGCGTTGACCCCCCCGGCTGCGTAACGTCCGGCCTGCTCGGCCGGACGAACGCAGCCGGTCCCCCCCGTGACGGGGGGACACCGACGGGTCGCGGGGGGCGAGCGAGCAAGGCGAGCGAGGGGGGCGAGCGCAGCGAGCACATGGCGAGCGAGGATCATGTC
>CAUJGC010000362.1 GCA_963169075.1 Myxococcota bacterium | reverse complement strand
GGATCTGGTCCTCTGCGATCTCCAGATGCCCCACGTGACGGGGATGGATATCTACGAGGCGGTGTTGAGCGAGCGCCCGGCGTTGGCCGAGCGCTTCATCTTCATCACGGGGGGGGCCTTTACGGCGCGTGCCAACCGCTTCCTGGAGCAGCAGCACCACCGCACGTTACGCAAGCCGTTTGCGTTGGATGAGCTCTTGAGCCGCGTCAGCGAGGTGCTGGCGCGGCCGCCGAGCCCGCCAGCTCAGTGACGGAAGTGGCGCCGGTGGGTGCAGATCATGGCGAGCCCCAGGCGGTCGGCGGCCTCGATGACCTCGCGGTCGCGGATGGAGCCGCCGGGCTGGATGATGGCGGTGACGCCTGCGGCGGCGGCCTCCTCCACGGCGTCGGGGAAGGGGAAGAAGGCGTCTGAGGCCAGGGCGGCGCCCTGGGCGCGCTCGCCCGCGCGGCGGAGGGCGGCGCGGGTGGCGTCGAGGCGGCTCGTGTCGCCGCCGCCGATCCCCACGGTCGCTTGCTCCCGCACGAGGACGATGGCGTTGGAGCGGACATGGCGGACGATGCGCCAGGCCAAGGCGAGGCTGACGCGCTCGGCGTCGGTGGGCTGGCGTCGGGTGGGGATCTCCCAGGTGGTGGGGTCGTGGGCGTCGGCGTCGGGGGTCTGGGCGAGGAAGCCGCCGCGGACGGCGCGGAGCTGGAGGCCGACGGGGGCCTCCGGATCGACGAGGACGGCGCGGCAGCGCGGGCGGTCGGCGCTCAGATCCTCCAGGGCCTCGGGGGTGAAGGCGGGGGCGGCGATGACCTCCACAAAGAGGTCCCCGAGGGCCTCGATGAAGGGGCGATCCACGGGGGCGTTGGCGGCGACGATGGAGCCGAAGGCGCTGACGGGATCGGCGGCGACAGCGCGTCGGAGGGCGTCCTCCAGGCGCGGGGCCTGGGCGACGCCGCAGGGGGTGAGGTGCTTGACCACGGCGACGGCGCCAGGCTCCAGCTCCGCGACGACCCCCCAGGCGGCGTCGAGATCCGCCAGGTTGTTGAAGCTCAACGTCTTGCCCTGGAGGGGCTCAAAGGCGGGGGGCTGGCCGATGGCGCGGTAGAGGGCCCCGCGCTGGTGGGGGTTCTCGCCGTAGCGGAGGGTCTGGACCCGCTCCAGGGCCAGGTGGAGGGCGTCGGGGAGGGCGGCCTCGGGGTGGACGCTGCGGGCGAACCAGGCGGCGATCTGCGCGTCGTAGGTGGCCGTGTGCTGGAAGGCCTTGAGGGCCAGGGCGCGCCGGGTCGAGGCGGCCTCGAGCCCCTGGAGCGCGTCCAGGGCCCGCGGGTAGTCCTGGGGATCGCAGACGACGGTGACGCGGTCGAAGTTCTTGGCGGCGGCCCGCAGCAGGGTCACGCCCCCGACGTCGAGCTGATCGAGGACGGCGGCCTCGCTGAGCTGGGGATCGGCGGCGGCCTGCGCGAAGGGGTAGAGGTTGCAGACGACCACGTCGATGGCCTGGATGTTGTGCAGCGCCAGCTCGGCCCGGTGGGCGTGGCTGGGACGGGCGAGGATGCCGCCGTGGATGATGGGGTGCAGCGTCTTGACGCGCCCCTCCAGGATCTCGGGCGCCCCGGTGATGTCGGAGATCGGCGTGCAGTCGATCCCCGAGGCCGCCAGGGTCCGCTGGGTGCCGCCGGAGGCGATGAGGTGGTAGCCCAGGGCGTGCAGCGTGCGCGCGAAGGGGATGAGATCGGTCTTGTCGTAGACGCTGAGGAGGGCGCGGGGTCGGGTTTGCATGGCAGGCTCCAGCTTGTTTTTGATTTAAATTTTATGTATTATTATTGAAATAAAATCATATAAAAAATCACCCCAGCAGCGCCAGCTCGGCCCGGAGGGCCTGCACCAACACCCGGCGCTCGGCGGCGTGGACGCGGGCAGCGAAGGCCTCCAGCGGCTCGCCTGGATCGAGGGGGAGCGCCTCCACGGCGACGAGGGGGCCGTCGTCGAGCGCCGGGGTGACGCGGTGGACCATGACGCCGCTCTGGTGGAGGCGCCCTGCCCTGCCCTCCTCCCAGGCCCGCTCGATGGCGCGGAGCCCCGGGAAGGCGCCAGGGAGCGCCGGGTGGAGGTTGAGGACCGGGCACGGGGCGGCGTCGAGGAACGCCGCCGAGAGGATCAGGCGCCAGCCTGCCAGGACGAGGAGATCGGGGCGATCCAGGGCGACGCGGGCGGCCAGCGCGGCGTCCCAGGCGGCGCGGGCCGCGGGATCGCGGCGCGTGGCGGCGTCCATCGCAGCGACCCCGACGGGGAGCTGCGCGGCGCGGGCACGCTCCAGGCCGTAGGCGGCGGCGTCGCTGGAGAGGACCCGGACGACCTGGGCGCCCGGCAGCGCCCCCGAGACGCAGGCGTCGAGGATCGCCTGGAGGTTGGAGCCGAAGCCCGAGATGAGGACGGTGAGGCGTCTCATGGCGCGCCTCGCGGCGCGATCTCCCCGACCACCCGGGCGACGCCGGGCGGCAGCAGCCCGCAGGCCCGGGCGGCGTCCTCCGGCGGGACGACGAGGAGGAAGCCGAGGCCGAGGTTGAAGGTCCGCTCCAGCTCCTCGGGGGCGACGGGGCCCAGCGCGGCGATCAGCTCGAAGATCGGCGGCGGCGTCCAGGCGCTCCGGTCGAGCCGCGCGGTGAGGTGGGGCGGGAGGAGGCGGTCGGGGTTGTCCCGGAGGCCGCCGCCGGTGATGTGCGCCGCCGCCCGGAGGTCCACGCCGCCGGCCCGGAGGGCGCGCACCTCCGCGAGGTAGCAGCGGTGCGGCGCCAGGAGGACGTCCTCAGGCGAGGCCCCCAGCGCCGGGTGGGGCGCCGACCAGTCGAGGCCGGCCAGGGCGCGGGTCGCCAGCGCGTAGCCGTTGGTGTGGAGCCCCGAGGAGGGCAGCCCCAGGATCACGTCCCCGGCCTGGACCCGCGCGCCGTCGAGGAGGTCGCCCCGGGAGGCGGCGCCGACGCAGGTGCCCACCAGCTCCAGGGCGCCCGCCTGGTAGACGCCGGGCAGCTCCGCCAGCTCGCCGCCCAGGAGCGGGATGCCGACCCCGCGGCAGGCGTCGGCGACAGACGTGATCAGAGCGGCGGTGGCTGCGGGGTCCAGGCGCCCGCTGGCGATGTAGTCCAGGAAGAAGAGGGGCTCGGCGCCCTGCGCCAGCAGATCGTTCACCCCGTGATGGACCAGATCCGCCCCCAGGCCCTCCAGCCGCCCGAGCCGCGCCGCCAGGTGCGCCTTGGTGCCCACCCCGTCGGTGGTCGCCAGGAGCACCGGCGCCGCGAGGCCCGCCAGCGCGGCGGCGTCGAAGGCGCCAGCGAAGGCGCCGGCGCGATGGAGCACCGCGGGGGTGCGCGCGGCCTCCACCGCCTGCCGGGAGCGCGCGAGGGCCTCGTGGCTGGCGTCGATGTGGACGCCCGCGTCGCGGTAGGTGAGGGGCTTGGGGGAGCGTTCTTCAGACATCATGAACCCAGATGGAATGATTCGGACTCATCGTTCTACTCTTCTGCATGAAACGCCCGCGCGCACGCCGCCGCGCCCCGCCCGATGTCGCGGCGCAGCGTCATCCCCTCGAAGTGGATGCACGCCGCCGCCTGGTAGGCCCGACGCAGCGCCGCCGCCAGATCGTCGCCCGTCGCCACGACCGAGAGCACCCGCCCCCCGGCGGTGACCAGCTCGCCGCCCGCCCCCCGCGCCGTCCCCGCGTGGAAGATCCCCTCCGCAGACGCCGCCGCGTCCGCCAGCCCCGCGATGGGGTCGCCCTGACGGGCGGCGGCGGGGTACCCCGCCGCCGCCAACGTCAGCGCCGCCGACGCGCCGGGGCGCGTCGGCAGCACCCCCGGCGCCTCCAGCCGCCCCTGCGCGCAGGAGAGCAGCACCGACGCCAGCTCCACGTCCAGCAGCGGCAGCAGCGCCTGCGCCTCCGGGTCCCCGAGCCGCGCGTTGCACTCCAGCACCCGCGGCCCCTCCGGCGTCAACATCACCCCCACATAGAGCGCCCCGATGAACGGCGTCCCCCGGGCCGCCAGCGCGTCCAGGACGGGCTGCACCAGCGCCGCGCCCA
>CAUJGC010000361.1 GCA_963169075.1 Myxococcota bacterium | reverse complement strand
CCCCGCGGGCCCGGGCGGCCCCCCCCGCCGCGGTCGCTCACTCGAAGGTGACGACGATGGGCTCGCTGGCCACGGTGGGGGCGTCGCTGCCGCCGGGGAGCTGCCAGAAGCATTGCACTTCGGCGTCGCCCGTGCGGGCCGAGCGGACAGTGACCGGGACGGTGCCCAGGGCGCTGTCCGCAGGCGCTCCCACCGCGACGGTGACGTCGCTGACGTTGCCGTTGAAGGTGTAGTGGAGCAGCGTATCCAGGTAGAGGCGCTCGTCCTCATCCAGGGCGCTCTGGGTGAAGCGGATGCGGTTGGCGAGGAAGGTCTTGGCCTCCTCGGGGAGCACCACGCTCGTGCGCCGGAAGATGTTGTAGGACGTCCCGAAGTGGGCGGGCAGGCTCACCCCCTGCTGCGGCAGGACGGAGGCGATCTTCCGGAAGGAGGCGCCGTCGTCCAGGCTGAGGAGGGCGTGGGCCAGCTCGTTGTCCTCCAGCTCGGAGCTGGCGAGGAGCGCGCTGAAGTCGAGGTAGATGGGGTTGGCGCGGTTGAAGCCAGGGTAGACGCTGACCGCCGGGAGGTCGATGAAGCCCGCCTGTCCGGTGGTCACGTCGCCCGTGGCGTGGGTGCGCCACTCCATGCCCTGGTTGGTGCCGACGGCGCCCTCGGCGTCCGCCAGGGCGCTGTAGTTCACCTGATGCCCCGCCGCCGGGTCGGCGGCGAAGAGGTCCGCGAAGGTGCGCTGCGCCGTCGAGTTGAAGCGCACGTTGCCGCGGTCCACGCCGCCCACCGCGTCCCAGTCCACCGAGGTCAGGGTGGAGGTGTTGGGGTTGATGAAGGGCACCGCGTAGGCCTTCAGGTCGCGGACGAAGCCGCACGCGTCGGTGAAGGTCCCCGACGCGCTGATGACGTCGAAGCGGAGCGTGATGGTGTGGTTGCTGCCGCCGTAGGGGATGAAGAAGCGGTGCGTCCCGAGGGCCTCATCCGCGTCGTCCCCCACCGCGATGAGCGGGTAGAAGTCGCCGTTGGTGGCGTTGTGGCGGTAGGAGGCCACCAGGTACTCGCCTGCGCCGAGGCGCGAGACGCCCGCCGGGCGGTTGCCCAGCGTCACCTGGATCATGTGGGTGTAGGTGTTCGCGCCGATGCTCGCGGGCATGGCGAAGGGGCCGACCACGAGGCTGTCGCCGTTGCAGATCACCGCGCCCGCCGTGGGGTCCTCGTTGGAGTAGGGGACGCCGAGCTGGACGTTGGTCGCCGCGTTGGGGCCGCCCACCGCGCTCAGGAGGGGATCGGTCCCCAGCGCCGCCGCGTCGTCGAAGGTCCACGCCCGATCCAGGATCGAGGCCGTGCAGTAGAGGTTCGCCGCCTGGTTCGTGACGTCCTCGCCGCCCAGGCTGGGGGTCACCATGACCAGCGCGCCCTCGCTCATGAGGCCCACCGGCGCCGTCACCGGCGCCGCTGCGGCCACCTGATCCGGGATCGCGCAGTCGCTGTCGTCCCCGTCCTGATCGCCGTCGCAGTCGTTGTCCTGGCCGTCGTCGCAGGAGGCGCCGCCGGTGGTGCCCTCGGGGGGCACGACGCAGGTGTCCACGTCGCAGGTGCCCTGGGCGTTGGTGGCGCCGCAGGTGAGCGTGCAGAGCTGGCCGTCGCGGTAGGTGCGCTGGCAGGCGCCGTCCACGCACACGGCGGTGTCGGTGCAGGCCGTCTCGCACTCGGCGTCGAGCGTGCAGCAGTCCGGCCCGGTGCAGGCGCTGGTGGTGATGGTGACCGCCGCCGTCGCCGTGTTGTTGTCCTCGTCCAGCTCCGCGATGGCGCCGGGCGGGTCGAGGAGGAGCCCGAGGAAGCCCGCGCCGACCACGAAGGCCGGATCGTCGGGGAGGAGGGCCATGTCACCGATCAGCGTCGCCTCACCCGTGGCGATGTCCACCACGCCGTTGGCCAGGGTCAGGTCCCCGGCGTCCAGGGTGGCGTCCTGGGAGTAGACCAGGCGCCAGGTCAGCCCCGTCAGCGCCGCGTTGCCCTGGTTGCGGATCGCCGCGCTCCAGGTCAGCGTGCTCACCCCCGGCTCCAGGTCCGTCGGATCGACCTCGAAGGTCTCCGGCGTGACGTCCGGGCGCACCCGGAAGGTGGCCCCCGCCGAGGTCAGGTTGTCGCCCTCGTCCTCCTCGTCGATGAGCGCGCCCGGGTCCACCTCGACGAAGAGGAAGCCCGCGCCGTCTGCGAAGGCCGGGTCCACGCCGAGGTTCGCCGTGCCGGACACCGCGGCCTCGCCGCCAGCGGCGATCGAGGTCTCCTGGCCCGAGGCCAGGGTCAGGTCCCCGGCGTCCAGGGTGGCGTCCTGGGAGTAGACCAGGCGCCAGGCCACGTCCGCTGCGGCAGCTTCCCCGGTGTTGCCCAGGGTGAAGGAGAAATCCACGCTGGATACACCCGGCGTCAGCTCGGTGGCCGAGAGCATCAGCGCCGAAGGCGCCAGGTTCGGCAGCTCCACGACAGGACGCGAGACGTCGATGGCGTCCTCGTCCTGGTTGTCCGTCTCGTCCTCCTCCGCGAACACGTCGGCCGGGTCCACCACCGCGATGAGGAAGCCGTCGCCGTCCACCACCTCGGGGAGGTTGGGGAGGAGCGCCGAGGTGCTCACCTCCTCGTCCGCGCCAGCGGCCACCGAAGGCAGCACGCCCGCGATCAGCTCGACGTCGCCCGCGTCCAGGAGGTCGTCCTGGGAGTAGACCAGCCGCCATGCCACGTCCGCGGCCGCGTCGTCGCCGTCGTTGCTCACCGTGAAGGTCGCGCCCAGGGTGGTCTGCCCCGCGATCGCGTCGGTGGGGGTCACCACCAGCGACGTCACGCTCAGCTCGACGCTCAGGGCCGGGGCCAGGAGCGTCACCGGCGCCGCCGCCCGGTTGTTGTTCTCGTTGTCCTCGTCAAACGCCCCCGCCGTGTCCACCACCAGCAGCACGAAGGCGCTGCCCGCCATCAGCCCCGCGTCGGGGGTGAAGGTCTGGGTGATGACGTCGCTGCTGGAGGAGCCGCCCACGCTGGGGATGCTCCCCATCCCGATCAGGGTGTCGGTGTCGTCCACGAGGTTGTCCCGGGAGATGTAGAGCGCCCAGGTGACGTCGGTCGCCTCGGCGCTGCCGACGTTGCTCACCGCGAAGGAGGCTGTGCCCTCCGTCTCGCCCAGGATGAGCTGGTTGGGCGAGACCATGAGCCCCGTCGCGCGCAGCTCCACCGGGGAGACCACCGCCAGCGGCCCCTCCAGCACGAAGTCGTAGTCGTTGCTGGCGAAGGGCGCGCCGCCCTGGACCTGCACGCAGACCCGGGAGGCGCTGGGGAGCGCGAAGTTCAGCGTCGTGTTCCCCTCCGTCGCCGTGTCCTGCGCCAGCACGTCGATGGCCTCGCCGGCGGCGTTCACCCGGAGGACCGTGAAGGCGAGATCGCTGCCGGAGGCGTCCTCCGGGTCCAGCTCGAAGGTCGTCGTCAGGCGGTAGTTGCCGTCGTCGGGGGCGTTGACGCAGTACCAGTCCTGCGCCGTGGGGCAGATGGTCTGGCCGGTGTAGCTGGTCCCCAGCACGATGGTGCGCGCGGTGGCCAGGGTGCCATTGTTGGTGAAGCCGCTGTCGGTGCAGCGCGTGATGAAGACCGGCGCCGTGGCCTCGTTGTTGTCCTCATCAGCCTCCGCGATGGTGTCGTCCGGGTCGAGGACCACGATGATGAAGCCCGGCCCGTCAGGGAAGGCCGCCTCGTCGGGGATCGCGACGCTCAGCTCGCCAGGCTGGATGCCGAAGCCCTCCAGATCGCTCAGGGTGCCGCTGCCGATGAGCGCGTCGCCCGCGTCCACCGCCTCGTCCAGCGAGAAGAAGACCCGGTAGGGGACCGAGGCCGCCGCGTCGGCGTTGAGGTTCCCGGCGCTGAAGCGCACCGTGAGCATGTTGCCCGGCTTGAGCAGCTCGGGGTCGGCCGTGATGGAGATCGGCGTCAGATCCACGCCCACCAGGTTCGCCAGCGGCCCGAAGACCCGCAGGTCGTAGGTGTTGGCGCCCTCGGTGCGGTTGAAGGGGGACACCTCGACGCAGATCTCGGTGGGGTTGGCCAGGGTGAAGGTCACCTCGGCGTTGTCGTTCACCGCCAGATCGGCGGCCAGCGGGGCCCCTGTGGCGCCGTTGTAGGCCCGCAGGTTCAGATCCGAGCTGAGGATGGGGTTGCCGCCTGCGTCCCGGGCCAGGTCGAAGAGCGCCTGGGCGCGGTACTCGCCCGCCTCCAGCTCGCCCAGGCAGTACCAGTCGCGGGTGCCGGCGCAGATGCGCAGCTCCTCGTAGGTCGTGTTCAGGTCGAGGTCCGCCGCGTCGTCCAGGGAGGTGTTCCCGGCGAAGTCGTCGTCCTCGCAGACCAGGAGGTTCACGCTGCGGAAGAGGCGGTTGTTGCCCTCGTCCACCTCCTCGACCGTGTTGTCCGGGTCGATGAAGACGCCGAAGTAGCCCGTGCCCGCCACGAAGCCTGGCACGTCGGGGACCTCGATGATGCGGTTGCGGATGGCGATCTCTCCGAAGCCGTCCACGCCGCCCACCGACTCGCGGTAGAGCGCCAGGTCGCGGCTCGGGTCGATGATGGGGCTGGTGGGGTTGTAGTAGAGGCCCCACTCGACGCCCTCGGCGCGCTCCACGCGGCCGTTGCGGAGGTCGAAGCTCACCGCCAGGAGCGACTCCCCGGGGATGACGTCGCTGGGCTGGAGGTCCAGGTTCGCGCCGGTCAGATCCCGACCGAAGAGGCCGTCCACGCTCATCTTGTAGCGGATCGCCCGCAGGGTGCTGTTGGTCGAGAGCACGCGGACGTAGTAGCGCCCCGAGACGCTCACCGTGTAGTTCACGCACGGGTTGGCGCCGGTGCGCGCCGCCACCTGGCGGGGGGTGGGATCGTAGAGGACCAGGGTGAAGTTGTAGTTCTGGGCGTTGGAGATGTCATTCTCCACGCAGATCTCCACGCTGGGGCCCGCCGAGAGGTCCAGGTAGTAGAAGTCCACGTCGCTCTGGGGGCAGCGATCCAGCGTCAGGTCCTCGTTCACGGCCTCCAGCAGGCTGGCGCCCGCCGAGCTGGCCAGATCGATGGTGTCGTTGGGCTCCAGGGCGCTGTCGCAGCGCAGCGCCGGGTCCGCCGTCTCCAGGGTGTAGGTGAGGGTGTAGGCGTTGGCGCCGTCCGGGTCGCGGTTGCCGGTGTTGTTGTGGTAGACCTCCAGGAAGTAGCACTGGTCGCCGTTCACATAGTCCACCGCGATGGTCTCGGTGTTGGCGATGGTCGTCGAGGAGTCCAGCTCCGGGTTGGTCATGCCGTCGTCGCGGCGCAGGCGGAGGTCGATGTCGCCCTGGGCGTGGGTGAAGGCCGCCGACACCGAGAAGCGCTGGCCGTCGCTGACGCAGAAGGCGTAGAAGTCGCTCCGCCCCCGGTCGCAGACCGTCAGGTTCTCGTAGGTGCCGGGAGAGAGGGGGGTGGCGGTGGCGGTCGTGTCGTTCTCTTCGAAGGCGTCGTAGCAGGAGGTGTCCACGGTGATCTGCGGGCTGCAGACGACGTTGTTGTCCTCGACGACCTCGGTGACCGCGCTCGCGTGGTCGATCTGGGCGCAGACGTAGTAGGCGCCGGCGGTGGCCCCGACCGGGATGGTGAAGGTGGCCTCGGTGAGCGCGGAGCGGGCGCCGTCGAGGTTGTCCACCGCGACGGTGGCCAGATCAAAGTCCGTCAGATCGACGGCGGTGTCGGTGGAGAGCCAGTACTTGATCTCGAAGGCCCCCGACGGGTCGTTGCGGGTGTTGAGGAGGGTGAAGCCCGCCGTCATCTGGGAGGCCAGGGCAGGGCGGGCGTTGGAGACGGTGAAGAGCGCGCCGGAGAGGTCCACGCCCGGACCCGGCTGGGTGATGACGGTGGTGAGGTCGTACTCGTTGACGTCGGTGGCGGCGCGGCCGCCGACCTCGATGATGTAGCGGCCGGGCTGCTGGACGAGGAAGAGGTCGGCCTGCTCGGTGGGGCCGTCGGTCTGGCTGGTGGCCGTGGGGATGGGCTGGAACTCGGGGGTGAGGATGCGGAGGTCGAGGTTGGCCCCGGCGCCGGTGTGGCGCATCGCCATGTCCACGCTCAGCGACTCGCCCTGGGCCAGCTCGACGCAGTAGTAGTCCTTGTTGCCGCCGCTGCAGATCGCCTGGCCCATGAGGACGCCGCCGGTGAACGGGGCGCAGGTGGCGGGGGTGTCGTTCGGCTCGTAGTCGTCCTCGGCGCAGTCGCAGCGATCACCGGCGATGGTGACCGTCTCCTCGACCACGACGGTGTTGTTGGTCTCGTTGGTCTCGCGGACGAGGTTGGTCGCGTCCACGACGACGCCCAGGCGGTACATCGACTGGAAGATGTCGCAGCTCAGCGCGCTCACCTCAATGGGCACCGTCACCGTGGCGCCGGGGTTCAGGGGGGCCACGTCCACCTCGGCCAGGAGGAGGTCCTGGTTGTTGATGGTCGCGTCCAGGCTGCGGCGCAGGCGCAGCTTGGAGGGCCCGGCGCCGTTGGTCCCGGTGTTGGTGACCGTGACGTTGACCGTCAGGGGGCTCCCGTCGTCCACCTGGGCGCTGCTGAGGGCGATCTCGGTCACCTGGAGGTCGATGACCGCGTCTGGCGTGATCGTGACGGGGCCGTCCAGGGCGGCGATGTTGTTGTCCTCGAAGGTCTCCGAGATGACGTTGGAGGGGTCGCAGGAGACGAAGGCGTTGAACTCGCCCACGGGGAGGAAGCCGGGGACGACGATCGTCCGCTGGATGCGGACCGGCTCATCGCCGGGGTTGATGTTGCTGATGTTGATGTTGGCGAGCTGGATGTCCGCGCTGGGGTCCAGCCCTTCGTCTTCGGAGAGGAAGACCGAGCAGAAGAAGGAGCGGGTCGGATCGGTGCCGAAGTTGCCCACGTCCAGCGTCAGCTGGACCGAGCCGTCGAGGAAGGTGGCGCGGGGCTGGAAGTCGAACCCGATCACCACGACGTCCGTGCCCTGCTGGGGCTCGTTGGAGAGGCGGATGGGGTTGAGGGAGCGGGCGACGTTGTTCTGCTCGGCCAGGCCGGCCTCGTCGTCGATGCCGCCCTCCGCGATGGCGTTGTCGGGATCCATGACGACAAACGCCCAGACCTGGCTCTCGTCGGCGCCGTCGGGCAGCTCCAGGGGGGAGGAGAGGACGATCTGCTGGCCGCGGATCTGGAAGGAGTTGTTGGGCTCCGCGAAGTCGAGGACGGGGATGGCCTCGGCGGGCTCGTAGACCTTCACCGCCGTGGCGGGGTCGAACTCCTCGTCGTCGAGCTGGAGGTAGACGGCGTAGCTGACGTCGGTGGCGAAGCCTGTGCCGATGTTGGCGAGGTCCGCGTTGAGCACGATGCTGGAGAGGCGCTGGAAGGCCGTGGAGGGCCCCACCTGGACGTTGCCCACGGTGAGGTCGGGCGCGTCGGTGAGGTTGTTCTCGACGAAGATCGGGGTCTCGCTGGAGACGAGGTTGTTGCGGGTGTCGTCTCCCTCTCCGATGTGCTCGGAGGGGTCAATGGCCGCGATGATGTAGTAGGTGCCGGTGGCGAGGCGGCTGGGGACATCGAAGCGCTCGTCGATGTTGGCGCGTCCGCCGGCGCTGAGGGTGACGCCGCCCTCGGGCTCCAGGGTCACCTCTCCGAGCTCGGTGAGGAGGGGGAGCTGCTCCCAGGCGACGCCAGCGTTGGGGGAGAGGTAGAAGCGGACGCCGACGGGCACCTGGAGGTCGCTCTCGGAGGAGTTGAGGACGCGCATCGACACGCGGACCTCCTCCCCGATGGAGACGTTGCCGGGTCGTCCGAGCAGCTCCTCGCCTTCCAGCTCGACGGGGGAGTAGACGGTGACGGTGGTCTCCACGGGCGGGATGGCCTTGTCGCAGGTGGTGTCCTGCACGCGGAGGGTGACCGTGTACTCGCCGGGCGCGGTGTAGACGGTGGTGGTCTGGGGGTTGGAGTTGACCCCGCCCCGGCTGGCGCCGTCTCCGAAGTCGTAGGACCAGGTGTAGTTGACGGGTTCGACGAGGGAGATCCGCCCCTGAAGATCCACGGTCAGCGGCGCGAAGCCCGCGTTGGGCGCGGGGTCGTCCAGCGTGACGGCGAGGGTGTCTACAGCGCAGTTCGCCGTCGAGCTGTTGTTATTGTTCTCAACAGATGGCGGCTTGTCCTCATCACAGCCCAGCGCGAGGGGGGCTGTGAGCGCCAGAGTAGCCCCGAGCGCTGCGGCGCGGCGAGGCAAGGGGGAGCGGGTCCATACGGGCATGTTGAGCTTCCTCCGAAGGCTGACTGAACCCCGCGATCGGGGCGGCCCCGCGCGGAGGCCGTCAAACTTCACCATCCTACCAAGTAGACGTCCGTTTGCAAACGGCCCTCACGAGCCGGCGCAAGAAGGGCGCACTCTAGAGGCGGGTCGCCCCCTTGGCAAGAGGGCTGCGCTGTGCGACAACCCTCGGAGGGACGCTGGGGCGCGCGGGTCGGGGTTGACGCCGCGGCGCCCGCTCGGTTATCCTCGCCTCAGCGTGTGCGGCTCTTCTCAGGCATCGCCTGTCGCTTCGAGCGCAGGCCCGGTATGGAGGGTTCCATTGGCCACAGGAAACAAGAAGCCAGGGGCGGATCTGGGTGACCTCAAGGCGCGGCTGGGGCTCAACAAGGCCCTGGAGAAGAAGCCTGAGCCCGTCGCGCCTCCTCCCGAAGAGCCTGCTCCGGCTCCACAGGCTTTTGGCGCGGCGCCTCCTTCAGGCTATGCGCCGCAGCCCGGCTACCCTGGAGCGCAGCCGGGCCAGGCTCCCTTCCCGCAAGGCCACCCGGCGGGGCCGCCGCCGGCGGCCTTCAACCCGCCCCCTCGCCCCCCCCGGCCCAAGCCCCGTCCTGCGCCGGCGCAGCCGGATTGGCAGCCGCCGCCCAGCGATCCCAGCGCGGCGGCGGACGTCCCGATCCAGGACCACTCCAGCCGCTCCAAGCTCCTCATCCTCATCGGGGGCATCGCGCTGGCGGCGGTGGTCTTCGGCGCGGCGGGCTATGTCTTCGGCAGCGGCGGGCAGACCCGCGCGCTCTACGACGCCCAGACCACCGACGCCAAGAACACGCTGGACAAGGTCAAGCCGAAGGTGGACAAGGTCTCCAACCTCTACGGCGTCCTCTCCAAGCACGACGGCGCCAAGCCCGATCCCGAGGTCCTGGCGGCCATGGAGGATCTGGACTTCGCGGTGGACCCGGGCGAGATCGCCTCGGGCCGCATCCTCCTCGGGCCCGAGCTGACCGGGCAGCTCATCCAGTTCACGGCGGACTCCCAGCTCCTCAAGTCGTTGATCGCGGAGCACGTCCGCTACTCCACGAAGGTGGACAAGAAGGAGCTGGAGGAGATCCTCCAGGATCAGAAGGCGCAGGAGGCCAACTTCGCGGTCCTCTTTGACGCCGACACCTACGTGCAGGACCTCCAGTCCAAGAAGGGCGACCAGTTCCGCCCGCCTCAGGGCCAGGTCGTCGTCTACGACAACCAGGACCCCACCATCAAGAAAGAGGAGCTCTACGCCAAGGTCCGCTACCCCAAGAGCGGCAAGGAGATCGAGGTGCCCATGAAGAGCCTCGTGCTCCTCCAGGCCAGCGACATGCTCCGGGCGGGCGGGCAGAACGCGCTCACGCGCTACACCAACCGCCACCGGGTCATCGTCGCCAAGCTCCAGGAGATGTCCCAGTACAGCGAGGTGATGGTCAAGGGCCTCACCGAGCTCTCGGGTCGCGGTCCGGCGCCGCTCCTCTCGATCAGCGAGTAGCCCCCCCTCGGGCCATGTCCCCAGGAGCCCCGCCTCAGCGCGGGGCTTCTGCGCTCTGGGGGGTGAAGCCTCTTCCCTCGCGCGCGACGATGTGCTTCACTCCGCGCCGTATGACGCGCGGCGTCCGCGCCGCCCCACGACACCCTCAGCACGGATGGAGCCATGGAGTTCTTTCAGGGCAGGATCACCCTCTCGGGCAACCTGGACTACTTCCGCCATCGGGAGGCCTGGTTCGTCTACCACAACCTCTTCGGGTACACGCTGGAGATGAGTCGGGATCTGATTGACTTTCTTGAGTTTTTCCGCGGCCACCACCGCGAGAGCCAGGAGGTCGGCGCCCACTTTCAGGGCACCTTCGACGAGGAGCAGCTCCAGACCTTCTGCCAGGTCTTCCTCAACCAGGGGTGTCTGGTCCCGGAGGGGCGCCAGGAGGAGAGCGTCGCGCGGCGCATGGTGCCCTTCTTCGCGCGGTGGTCGGTGGTGCATCAGCCTGCGGAGGGCCCGATCCGCCTCTACATCCCGGACCCGCAGGGGCACCGCGTGGAGGTGACGACCCTCCAGGGGTGGGACGCGGCGCTCTGGCGCTTGATCGATCAGGAGCGCACCATCGACGACATGATCGAGCAGCTGCGCACCCACCCGGAGAGCCCCCGGATCGGGCTGGAGGAGAAGGTCATCGCGGCGCTCTCGGCCTTCACCCACGCCGACGCGCAGCTCCTCAAGCTCAGCCCCAAGCCGTTCTCGGCGTACCGGGGCGGGGGAGGGGGGGCCTCGGCCCTGCCGCCCTACCTGCGCTCCAACATGCCCTATCGCCGGGTGACCGACGAGGTCCGGGGTGAGAAGAGCATCCACGTCGGCCTCGACGCCGAGGCGCAGCCGCTCTCCCGCGAGCAGCTCCAGCGCGACAGCGTGGAGTCCACCATCGCGCACCTCTTCCGCGAGCCGCACCCGGCGCTGGAGGGGCGGACCTACGGGGGGGCGCTGGCGCACCTCTACATCCAGGAGGGGACGCTGGGGGAGGGCGCGCGGGTGCTGGAGCTTGGGGCGACGCACCCGGATCTGGCGCTCGGCTTCCTCCAGGAGGTGCAGGCGCACCACCCGGCGCTGGCGGCTTCGCTGACCTACACGGCGCTGGTCCCCAGCGAGGAGGCGCTGGCGCGGGTGGGGGAGGCGCTGGCGGGCTTCGCCGGGGCCTCGGTCGTGCTGGGCGACCCGGAGCGGCTGGGGAGCGTGGAGGGGCTGGGGGAGGGCTTCCACCTCATCCTCTCGGACGAGTTCCTGGCCAACCTCGACGTCACCCTCATGCGCAAGCTCACCATCGGCCCCGAGGACGAGGAGGAGGAGGAGCGTGGCGAGGAGGGCGGGGACGGGGAGGAGGCGCCTGCGAGCAACGGGCACGCGCAGAAGCAGGCGCGGGAGCTTTACATGGGCGGGGGGGAGAGCGTGAACCTGGTCTTCCGCTACAACCTCAAGTTCCTGGACGCCAACGCCGAGTTCCTGCTCAACACCGGGGCCATCCGCCTCCTGGACGGCGCCACGCGCCTCCTGGCGCCGGGCGGCCGCATCGCCCTGATCGAGTTCGGGGATCTCTTCGCCTACCCCGAGCCGACAGGCGACGACGGCGCCCAGACCTCCATCCGCTTCATGACGCTCATGGAGGTCGCCAAGCACCTCGGCTTCAAGGCGGACTTCGAGTGGGTGCTGGCGCGCCTGGGCTTTGACATCTCCGCGCAGATGCTGGCGACCACCCGGCGCAACTTCCTGGCGCTGCGGCAGCTCCTGGCGGATCACGGCGTCGAGCTGAAGAACATCGCCTACACCCGGCGCATGTTCGAGGCCCTCCTGCCGCCCTCGCTCCTCTTGAGCGACGTCCACACGGTCGAGTTCGCGTCGTTGAACGACCGCGTGATGGGCGTCATCCCCGCCTCGCTCAAGATGCTGGAGGTCTACCGGGCCGAGGAGGCCCCGGCGGAGGCATGAGCGCGCTGGACGCGCTCGGCCTGGACCCGGATCAGGAGGCCGTCGCCTGCGCAGGCGACGGCCCCACCCTGGTCATCGCCGGGGCGGGCACGGGGAAGACGCGCGCCCTGGTGGGGCGCGTGGCCGCGCTCCTGGAGCGCGGCGTGGCTCCCGACCGCATCCTCCTCTTGACCTTCACCCACCGCGCCGCCCAGCGGATGCTCCGCGCGGTCCACGATCTCGGCCTCCCGGCGGCGGACGGCGTGGTCGGCGGCACCTTCCACAGCGTGGCCTACCAGCTCCTCGACCGCCACCCCGAGGCCATCGGCTTCCCGGGGGGCTTCCGCGTCATGGACGCCGACGAGGATCGGGCCGACTTCCTCGCGCTGGCCCGGGAGCACGGCTTTGAGCTGCGGGCCGCCGAGCGGCTCCACCAGGTCGCCTCCCTCTGCGTCAACGCCCGCCTGGAGCTGGAGGCGGCGCTGGCGCGCCGCGCCCCCCACCTCCTCCCGCGCGTCGAGGCGGCCCGCGCCCTCATGCGCCACGCCATGCACCGCCGCGCCGAGCGCGGGCTGATGAGCTTCGACGATCTCCTCCTCTGGCTGGCCTCGCTCCTGGAGAGCGACCTCCCGCTGGCCCGGGCGCTGCGCGCCCGCTTCGAGCACGTCCTCGTGGACGAGTACCAGGACACCAACGCGCTCCAGAGCGCCATCGTCTTCCAGCTCGCCGCGGGCTCGGGGCAGCTCGTGGCGGTGGGGGACGACGCGCAGGCCATCTACGGCTTTCGCGGCGCCGATGTAGCCCATCTCCTTACATTCACCCACCACCTCCCCCACGCCCGCGTCCTCACCCTCACCCGCAACTACCGCTCCACCGCCCCCATCCTCGCCTTGGCCAACGCCTCCATCGCCCACAACGCCCTCCGCTTCGACAAGACCCTCCGCGCGGTCCGCCCCGAGCCCGGCGTAGACCCCATCGTGGCCCTCTGCGCCACCCCCGAGGTCGAGGCCACCTTCGTCGCAGAGCGCGTCGAGGCCATGATCGCCCAGGGCGCCTCTCCCCACCACATCGCCATCCTCTACCGCAACCACCGCCAGAGCCGCCTCGTCCAGGAGGCCCTGACCCGCCTCGGCATCGGCGTCCAGACCCGCTCCCCCCTCGGCGTCCTCCAGCACCCCGGCGCCCGCCTCGCCGTGGATCTCCTCCAGCTCGCCCTGCGCCCGGGCGATCTCGCCCTCCGCCAGCGCATCCTCGGCGCCATCCCCCACGTCACGCCTCGCCAGCTCGACCGCGCCCTCCAGGCTGCCGCTCAGGCCCCCTCCCTCCCGCACGCCCTCACCGACCTCCGCCTCCGCAAGCACCTCCCCGCCGAGGCCCACCACGCCCTGGATCGCCACGCGGACCACCGCACCCACCACCCCCCCGGCCCCCCCCCCCCCCCCCGCGGGGGCCCC
>CAUJGC010000360.1 GCA_963169075.1 Myxococcota bacterium | reverse complement strand
CTCGGTGAGGGCGCGTCGGCTCTGGGCGATGAGATCGGCGGGGGGGACGGTGGCGACGGTGCCGAGGAGCTGGAGTTCGGGGGCGTAGTAGGGGGCGAGTCGGTCGACCCAGAGGGCGGCGTGTCCGCCCTGGGAGCCGCCGACGATGAGGAGGCGGGGGCTGACGCAGGTGTCGGCGCGCTGGGCGGCGGGGAGCTTGGCGACGGCGCGGGCGGCGTCGAGGGAGGCGATGGCGGTGGGCTGTCCGATGAGGTAGGGGTGGGGGAAGCCGGTGGGTTCTCCGAGGCCCTTGAGGCCGAGGTAGTCGGGTGCGACGACGACGTAGCCGAAGGAGGCGAAGAGCCCGGCGAGGGCGCGTGTCTCGAGCTGTGAGGAGGGTGAGCAGGCGTCGTTGAAGCCTGCGGTGCCGTGGAGGACCATGAGGAGGTCGGGAGGGGCGCTCTGGTCCCAGTTGGTGGGCCAGGCGGCGACGGTGGAGGCGCCGACCTGGAGGCCGCGGTCCTGGGTGGTGTAGGCGAGCTGGGCGATCTGGACGTCGTAGGTGATGGGTCGCGGCGGGGTGATGCCCTGGGTCTGGGCGAGGCTGGCGAGGTCGGCGGCGCTGAAGCGGAGGGGGGTGCCGATCTCGAGGGTGTCGGCCAGGGTGGCGGGGTCGAGCCATGTGAAGGCGGGCTGGCCGCACTGGGCGGGGTTGGCGGCGAGGGCGAGGGCCTGGGGGGAGGCGCCGAGGGTGGGGGTGGGGAAGTCGCAGGTGACGGTGTCGGCGTCGGGGGTGTCGGCGTCGGGGGTGTCGGCGTCGGGGGCTGCGTCGTCCTCGGGGGCGTCTGGGGTGTCAGCGTCGGGGGTGTCGGCGTCGGGGAGGGCGGCGTCCTCGCCTGGGGGGGAGGTCGCGGGTCGGGGGTCGTCGCCGCAGGCGGCGAGGAGCAGCGTGGGGAGGAGGAGGGAGGCGGCGAGGAGGAGGGAGGAGCGCATGGGGCACCAGTCGAGGGGGGGAGCGGGTCGGGGCGGAGGCGCGCGTCGGCGCCGTGGAGGGGGACTATGGCGCTTTGGGCGGTCGGGGGCAAGAGGGGAGAGGGTGGACATGGGGGAGGAAGGGTGTCAGGGTGGGCAGGCGCAGGGACTTGGGCGAGCCTCTGACGTGAGGGCGGAGCTTTGAAGAGAAAGTATATTTATTATGCATTTATTTGTATCTACTTTGTCGCGTGTCGCCGCGAGGCGCCGGTCGAGGTGGAGGCGCCTGAGGCGGCTGGGAGCGGGCCGGTCGCGGCGGTGAGCGCGCCGGTCTCGGGGGCTGCGGTGGACATCGAGGACGCGTCGTCGTGCGCGGGGTGTCACAGCGCGGTGGTGGAGGAGTGGCAGCAAAGCATGCACAGCCGCGCGCATCAGGGGCGCGATCCGGTGTTTGCGGCGATGCACCGGGTGCGCGTGGAGCGCGAGGGGGAGCAGCTGACGGGGGCGTGCGCGGGGTGTCACAGCCCGCTGGCGCCGGGGGCGCCGATGAGCGCAGCCGGCGCGGCGGGGGTGAGCTGCGCGGCGTGCCACAACCTGGCGGCGGTGCATCCGGGGAAGGCGGGCGCTGCGGCGCTGGAGCGGGCGCCGGGGGGGCTGCTGCGGAGCGGCCGCGATCTGGCGCCGGGGGCGTCGCCCGCGCACCCGACCGGGCCGGGGTTGCCGGCGCTGGCTGACGGCTCGACGCTGTGCCTGGCCTGCCATGCGGTGGCGAAGGCGCCGTCTGGGGTGACGACGTGCGCGACCGGCGAGGAGTTTGCGGCGGGGGGCGGGGCGCCGAGCTGCGTGAGCTGTCATATGCCAGAGGTGGAGGGGAGCGCGTCGCCGTCCGGGGCGCGGCCTCGGCACCGGAGCCACGCCTTTCTGGGGCCGCACGGCGCCTGGGCGCCTGGGGGAGACGGCGGCTTTCTGGGCTCGGGGCTGGAGGTGGAGGCGCGGTGGACCGAAGGAGGGGCGGAGGTGTCGCTCCACAACACGACGCCCCACGCCTTCCCCACAGGCTTCCCAGGCCGGATGGCCGTGCTGATGGCCCAAGGCGAGGACGCCGCCGGGCAGGTGATCTGGCGCAACATCCAGCAGGACCCGATGCAGGAGCACCCCGAGGCCGTCCTGAACCAGGTCTTCGTGGACGCCGAGGGTCAGCCGACGCTGGCCGCGTGGTCGGTGGAGCGCCGCCGCGACGCCCGCCTCCAGGCCGGCGAGCGCCGCGTCATCACCCTGGCTCCTCCCGCCGAGGTCCAGGTGCTCCGCGTGGCGCTGATGTACCGCCTCATGGCGCCGCCGCTGGCGAAGCGGCTGGGGCTGGAGGAGGCCCCCGAGGCGAAGCCCGTCAAGGCGCTGGAGCGGGTGCTGCGCCGGTAGGCGCGGGGTGTCAGGCGAGGTCGAGGTACGCTGGGGTGTTGTCCAGCGCGGGTCAAGAGAGGCAGGCAAGAAAAAGCTCAGGCCCGTCTGAGACGGGCCTGAGCAGTGGAGGCGGCGGGAGTTGAACCCGCGCGCCGGTTGTTGATTATGCCTTGATTTACTTGAGGTTGGGTGGTGTAGGTGGCGCCGCGTAGGCTACATTGCCCCCATGCTGCCCCAGCCGGGGTGCTGGCTGGTCGAGGAGCTGCACGGCCTCTGCCTTGTGGGCAGGGGAGAGGTGCATGTAGCGCTGGGTGGTCTTCAGGTCGCTGTGACCCATCAGCTCTGAGATCGTGGTGATGGGGACGCCGCGCATCGCGAGGTGGCTGGCGAAGGTGTGGCGCAGGACGTGCCAGCCCACACGCTCCAGACCAGCTTCCTTGCAAGCTCGCCACAAGGGCCACTTGCAGGCCCCCGCAGTGAGCATCTTGCCCTGGTCGTCACAGAACACCAGCTCGCTTCGGAGGTGCCGCCAGGCCTTGAGCGCTTCGCACGCATCAGCGCTCAGGGGGATGGTACGGCAGCTGGTTCGGCTTTTGGGGGTGTCGAGGTCGCCTCGCCAGACCCGCTCCCGGATCACGACCGTGGAGGCCTTCAGGTCCACAGCGCTCCACCGCAACGCCAGCAGCTCGCACTGGCGCATCCCGGTTCGCAGCGCCAGGACGATCATGGTGCGCCAGAGGGGCTCCTCTTGTGCCGTCGCCTCGATGAGCTGGTTCGCCTCTGCGAAGTCGAGGTAGTGCCAATCAGGATCGATCTGCTTGAGGCGCTTGATGGAGGGGCGCTGCTCAATCAGCTCCCAGCTCTCCGCGACGCGCAGCAGCGCCGAGAGCACCGTCAGGTGGTTGTTGATGGTCTTGGGGGAGAGCCCCTTCGCCTGTTGGGCCGCCTTGAAGGCCTCGATGTCGCGCACGCGGATCTCCTCCAGCGGCTTCTCACCGAAGAAGGGGATGAGGTGGTGCTCGAAGATCGAGGCCTTGCTCACATAGTCGGAGTGTTTGTTGTTTGTTTTGACGTAGATCTCCATGAACTCCCGCTCGAAGTGCGCGAGCGTGGTCGGAGCTTCTTCTGGGTGTTCGTCTGCGAACCACTCACCCGTCAGGAGGGCCTCCCTCACCTGCCGCTCGTACTGCTCAGCGCCGCGTTTCGTGTTCACCGGCGAGTACCTTCGCACCCGCACCTGCTCTCCGCTTCCGAGACGCACCTTGACGTCGATGCGCCACCTGCCCTTGAACTTGTGAACGCCCATGACGTTCGTCCTCCTGTCCGGGCTCACAGGCGGACTCTCCCGCGAGCCACTGTAGCAGCACGTCCCGAACCACGCGATACGCGTTCCCGAGCTTGGAGCAGCCAGGTATCTCTCCGCGCTGCGCCTTCTCGTTGAAGGTGTTGCGGCTGATCTGCAGGAGGTCGCACGCCTGCTGGCGCGTCAGGATGGGGGGCCAACGCTCGCGTTCGGCTGGCGTCATCAGCTCCTTCATCCCTGCGCCCCCCTCAGCCAGGCCTCGATGTCGAGCTGGTCGCGCCAGGCCGTCACCCTCCAGCCCCCCGCGCCGCGCGTCGCCGCGAAGGTCGAGGCCTCGCGCCGGTCGGGTGGCTGGATGGTGACGCGCAGCTCCGCGCCGAGCGGGAGCGGGCGCCGCTCATGTGCCACCGCCGCGCCTCGCCGGGCGGCCTCCTCGATACCGCCGAGGCCAGGGTGAAGCTCCACCGGGAGTCTGCCCTTGAAGAGGACAGCACCGCCCTGCTCGACGGTGACGCCGTAGGTGTAGGTCTTGTGTGTGCTGGAGCGCGGGGGTGGTGTGGGTGGTGGCTTCATGGGGCGTGCTCGTGGTTGGCGCCGCCGGAGGCGTCGTGGAGGTTGATGCGCTACGCCTCAGCCCCCCTCAGCTCGACCGCGACGGGCTGGAGCGGGAGGGAGAGGAGGGCCTGGCAGGTGAGGTCGCGCTCCATGATGAGACGCTCGACCTCGTCGTTGAGGGCGGCGACCTCGCACTGGAGGTCGAGGGCATAGTCGATGAGCTCACGGAGGAGGTTGCGGGGGGCTGCGCCCTGGGCCTGGTCGATGGCGAGGGCGGGGCCGAGGAGGCTGAGGAGCTGCTCCTCCAGCGCGGCGTCGCCGCCGAGGCCCTGGCGCTGGAGAGCCAGGATGTCGGCCTGGGCCTGCTCCAGGAGGCCCGCGAGGACGTGGCGCGGGTGGAAGGGCTTGCCGTGGGCATCGAAGAAGACGCGGAGGCTGCGCGCCCTGCCGAAGCAGGTGCGGCGCAGGTAGCCCTTCTTCTCCAGCTGAGCGAGGTGGTCCGTCATCGCGCCCGTGCTGTGGATGTCCATCGCGTCAGCGATCTCCCGGATGGACGGCATCACCTCGAAGTCGTTGTGGTGCCCGACGATGAAGGCGAGGATCTCGCGCTGGCGGTCGGTCAGCTCGGGGAGGTCGAGGCGGCGGGCTCGGTGGTGGGCGGCGGGCTCGGCGGGTTGGGTTGAGGTCATCATGGGGTGGCTCCGAGTCTGGGGTGGATGATGGTGGCCTGGCGGGGCGTCGAGGACATCGGCGCGGAGGAGGAGGCTGTTGAGGTTCAGCGGAGGTTCAGTTGCGACCGTTGCGGCGCGGGAGCTTGTTGTTGCGCTTATGGGCGCGGCGGTTGGGGCGGTAGCCACGCTGGGAGTGCGGTGGAGGGAGCTGGCCAGGAGAGCGGCGCTCTCCGCCCAAGAGATCCAGGCTGAAAAAGAGGGGGGCGAGGCCGGAGATGCGAGGGGAGTAGAGGCTCATAGAAGGCTCCGAGTGAGGGTCAGCGTTGGCGGTGCTGAGAGGCCTGGGGGCAAGTGGCGAAGTGGGCGAGGCTTCCCGCCACCGCGCCGGGGGTTGGATGCTCCAGACGGTGGCCGCGAACGACCTCGCCGTCTTCCGTGACCAGCACGGTGGAGCCCTCGGGTGACGGCGAGATGTGCAGTGTCCCGAGATCCACGGGCAGGCGCTTGCCTGCGGACGTCACGCGCCAGCGGATCGGCGCGTGGCAGCTTCGGCAGCGCGAGGACCCCGCCAAGGGGGGAGGGACGGGCGCGGGAGCGCCGCTCTCCCCAGCGCAACGCGACCTGTGCAGGAGCGGCCCCTCGACGGCGAAGGGCGTGCGCGGGGGGACGAGGCGACCCACGAGGATCTGCCCTCGCGCCACGACGGTGACGCGCTCCGAGGCGGGGGTAGCAGGGTCAGGGAGGATCAGGGCTCGGTCTGGCTCCACCACCACGCGCTTGCCCGTGCGGAGGCTGGCGAAGCGGATGGGGGCGTGGCAGGCGCGGCAGGTGAGCGGCGCCTGGGCGGGAGGCGCAGGGGTGTCGCTGGGCGTCATGGCGTGGGCTCCGGGGCATAGGGTCGATCCCCGCGCTCGACGGCCTGAAGCTCGGCGAGGTCGCCCTCCCAGCTCCACATGTAGAGGCCAGGGAGTATGCAGCGGGCGGGGGCGCGGGGGATGTGCGTCACGCACAGGCCACCCAGGCGGAGACCGCCGGGGCGCCAGTGCATCCTGACGGCGAGGCTTTCACCGCTCCTCAGATCGAGTTCGACGTAGTTGTGGGCGTAGATGGCGCCGAGGTGCGGGTTCGCGTCGGTCCAGGCCACCATCGCGGCCAGGTCGCGCGCGATCTCCGTCAGCGCGCGCTGCGCCGAGGCGAGCCCCCTCCCCTGGAGCCGTCCCGACCAGAGCGGCTCGGGGTCTTGATGCCGCTGGCACCCCACCCCTATGACGGCGCCGCAGACGTCGCCACGGCCTCCCCAGCGCCACGCACGCTCGACAACGAGCAGCGGGCGCTTGCGCCCATCCCCGTGGGTGGGCTGCGCGAGAGGGCGGAGCCAGACGGCGCTGCGCGAGGAGCGGCAGTCCTCGTAGGCCGCCCAGCTCTCACCTTCAAGCGCCTGGGCAGCGCGCAGGAGTTGGCGCAGGAGGCTCATGACGGCTCCGGTTCGTAGGGTCGCTCCCCGCGCTCGATGGCCTGGCGGGCGCGGCGGAGGTCGGGGTCACCAAAGCGGGCGCCGACGAGGCGATCCCGTCGCTCCTCCGCCTGGGCGACGAGGGTGTGGAGGGGGACGGTGGGGGTGTCGGCGCTGAGGCCGGCTTCGCAGAGGTCGTGGAAGAGGGTGTGCAGCTCCCAGATGAGGCTGTGGAGGCGCTGGGCGAGCTGGGCGAGGTTGGAGGGGGGCGCTCCGTAGACCGCATCCGCCAGAAAGGACCGGCAGTAGATCCCCTGCGCGAGCACCAGCGCGTCGAAGCGGTCGATGAAGGGCTGGAGCCGCGCCTGGAGGTCGGGGTGAAGGAGCGCATGAATCGCCAGGCCCGCGGCGCACTCCGCCACCACCCGCGCTTCCAGGTCGCGAAGATGCGCCGCGGCGGAGGTCGGGGTCGCCTTCTGGATGCGGGCGAGGTCGGCGTGGGCCTGGTCGAAGTAGACCGTCATGGGGTGGGCTCCTCCTCGATGAGGGCGAGCAGCTCCGCCATGAACCCCCGGAACGAGGCCGCCCGCCCGGCGATCTCCAACCCCTTCTCCGCACCGACCTCGAAGCACCAGCCCCCGCAGGGCGCCTCGAAGATCATCACCTCTGCGCCGTCCTTGCGGGTTCGTCGCACGCGCCGAGGCAGGTCGCAGCGTCGATCCGCTGGGCATTCGTCATCGTCAGCCGAAGCGGCGAGCCAGGCTCGGCTGAGCTTGTCCAGATGCTGCTCGTGCATCTCGAAGATCTGTATGAAGCGCTGAGCGCCAGCGTTGATGGCCTCCATCCTGGCGCGCTCCCTTTGGCTCCACTCGCGCAGCTCCTCCAGCGTGGGGTTGATGATCATCTCTTCGTAATCGTCGCCCCACGCGAGGAGGACTGCCCACTGATCACCCACCCACCAGATTTTTGCGCGTACAGCAGGTCCGGCGACGGACGCCTTCAGCGCCCCGTCATGCTCCTGCAACACAGCCAGAAGAGCATCACGCCACTCCTCATGGGTCGGAGCGTCGGGGAGGCCACGGAGCCACGCGAGGACCTGCGGCTTGCCTGCCTCCAACGCCTCGGCGGTTGGGTGCCTGACGCAGAAGCTCGACACATACCGCCCCGCCCCATTCTTGATGGCGACGATGGCGACGACGGGGTCATTGCTGGTGAGGTCGAGCGTGCCGAGGGTCTTGTAAGGGTAGATGCCCTTCTGAAGGGCCAGCTCGACCAGGTCGGCTGCGAACGCCTCGTCGTCCCAGGGCGCCCAGGCTGCGTTGAGCTGTGCTCGAAGGTCGTCGGTCATCATGCCTGCTCCTCCTCGATGATGCCGAGGGCGGGGTGGTGGCGTCGGGTCGTGGGCGGGTCGGCTGGTGCGCGGAGCTGGGCGTGGAGGCGGCGCTCCAGGAGGAGGTTCCAGGCCTCGACCTCCATCACCCGGTCCGTGAGGGCGTCGAAGCGCCGCAGCGCGACGAGGGCGAAGACGAGGGCGACGCCCGCGATGATGCCTATGACGGAGAGGAGGATGAGGAGTTGATGGGAGAGGAGGGTCATGGGGGCGGCTCCGGGGTGGTTCAGTGGGTGAGCCCAGGGAGGGCCAGCTGGGCTTGAGGGAGGAGGCGGATCTTGCCGGCCAGCACCGAGCGGGTGTGGTGTGCGACCTGGTTGAGGGCCTCGGCGTACTCGGCGGCGGTCAGCGCTCCCAGGCGAAAGGACTCCCGCGCGACGGAGAGCCAGAGACGAGCCTCCTGCACGTCCTGGTGGCGCAGCTCCAGCGCGATGGGCGGGGGCGTGGAGCCAGGGAGCTGCTCGCCGCGGCGAAGCGCAGGGAGCACCTCCGACGCAAGCCAGCGACGCAGGAGGACGCCGGCGGGCTTGTTGCTCTTGATGCAGGCCAGGTAGACACCCTGCTCGGTCAGCAGGAGGAGGCTGCGGGTCTTGGCGTTGAGCGGGTTTGCAGCGCCCGATTCGGGCGTTGCAAAGTGAGACATGGCCTCCCGCAGCTCAGCCAGCTCCTCCCCCTCGATCTTGAAGAAGTCCTCGCTGTTGAGCAGCTCGTTGGACCAGTCCTGGGTGATCTTGTTGACGAGCTTGGAGCCGTTGGCGGAGTACCCGAGCACCTGCCCGATCTCCTGGGCGAGCCAGCAGGGCTGGCCCTTGTAGCGGAGGGTGGTGAGGTCGTGCCCGGTGGGGCTGTGGAGGCGTTGGAAGAGCATCGAGGGGTTCATGAGCAGCTCCGTGGGTGAAGAGATGTCGGCGCGGGGGGGCCAGAGGGCGCCAGAGGGCGCCAGAGGGCCGGAGGGTGGTCAGTGCAGCGCGAAGCGCGGCGGGGTGAGGGGGAGGGGCGGGGTGTGGCAGGTGCGCAGGTGGGCCTCCGCCTCGCGGAGCTGGGCCTCCAGGGCGAGGCGGGCGCTCATCTCGCGCTCGTGGGCGTACTCGGCCCAGGTGGCGGCCTGCTCCAGCGTGTCGCGCTCGCGG
>CAUJGC010000359.1 GCA_963169075.1 Myxococcota bacterium | reverse complement strand
TTTGATGAGGTGTTCAAGATGGTTAGAACGACAGCTTCGTCGCAAAGAGGGTTTTAGGTAGCCAGCCTCCCTTGAGGCAGGATACCACAAACAACTCGCCACGTTCTGTAGAAGTATGAGCCGTCACGGGGGGGACCGGGGGCGTTGCTCCGGGCGCTGCCCGGAGCTTACGCCCCCGGGGGGGTTGCCCGGGCGTCGGCGCGGGGTTAGGGTGGGCGGTGCTGCGCGCGGGGCGCGGCGCTGGGGTCGGGAGGTGTGGGATGCGGGGCGTGTTCGTGGCGCTCGCGCTGCTCGTGGCGGCGGGGTGTGTCGAGACGGCGGAGTGCGACAAGAACATCGGGTGCGGTGAGGTGGAGGGGTGCGCGGAGTGCGTGTGCTTCCGCAAGTTCTGCAAGCAGCCGTGTGAGAGCGATGATCAGTGCGGTGAGGGGGAGCGCTGCGTCGCTTGCGAGGGGAGCTGTCTGGGGGCGCAGGGGACGGGGCGGGTGTGCGTGGTGCCGGACGTGTGCGAGCCGGTGTGCAAGGGGGACGAGGTGTGCTGCCGGGGGGCGTGCGTGACGCGCTGCGTGCTGGAGTGAGGCCGGAGCTCTCGGTGCTGATCATCGCGCGGGACGCGGCGGAGCCGCTGCGCCGGGCGCTGTGCTCGCTGGAGGAGGTGCGTCGGTCGGTGGCGTCGGAGGTCGTGGTGCATGTGGACGACCGGAGCGACGCGGCGACGGAGGAGGTGGCGCTTCGCTTCGGTGCGCGCTGCGCGCGGGGATGCTTTGAGGGCTTCGGGGCGTTCAAGGAGGCGGGTCGGCGCCGCTGCGCGGGTCGCTGGATCTTGAGCCTGGATGCAGACGAGGTGCTGGATCGATGTTTGAGGCGCTCGGTGGTGGACGCGGCGCGGGGTCCGGCAGACTTCGGCGGCGCGGTGTCGGTGCTGACGCGGGTGGGGGAGGCGCCGCTGCGTCGGGGGCCGTGGTCGCGGGTGTGGCGCGTGCGGCTCTTCCCGCGGGAGCTGGGTCACTGGGAGGCGTCGGAGGTGGTGCACGAGGCGGTGCGCCTCTCGGCGCCGACGCGGCGTCTGGAGGGTACGCTGCACCACGCGAGCTTCGCGGACGTGGCGGAGCTGAGGAGAAAGCTCTTGAGTTACGCCAGGTTGAGCGCAGCTATGCGCGGCGGGGAGCGGCGCTGGGCGCGGGGTGTGGCGGGCGGGGTGTGGGGCGCGGCGCGTCACCTGGTGGCGCATGGGGGGTTGGCGCAGGGACGGCTGGGGTGGTCCATCGCGGCGGCGTCCGGCGAGGCGTCGCTGGCGCGTTGGACCGCCGGGGCAGGAGGTGAGTGAGCGATGCTGCGTGCTCCCTGGGTGCTCTTCCTCAACTTCTGGACGTTGGTGCGGATGATGATTCGAGCGCCGCTGCGCTATGTTGTGTCGCGTCTGAGCAAGCAGGAGCGTCGCTTTGTCCGGCTGGAGCTTCCGGCGGGGCTGGCGTTGAGCGGCGAGGTGCAGCGCTTCGGGCCGGTGTCGCTGCGTCGGCGGGAGCGCGGGGCGTGGTGGGACTTTCGGGAGGCGCTGGATCGGATCGCGGAGGACGCGGGGATCGAGGGGGTCTACCTGAAGATGCGCCGGGTGGAGGGCGGTCTGGCGGAGGTGATGGCGCTGGGTCGGGCGCTGGAGGGGCTTCGAGCGAAGGGGAAGCGGGTGGTGGTCCACCTGGATCAGGCGATGCTGCGGGAGTACGCGCTGGCGTCGGCGGGTGATGTGGTGGCGCTGACGCCTGCGGGGCGGCTCTATACGTTCGGGCTGCGGATGGAGCTGAGTTTCTACGGCGAGGCGCTGGAGCGGCTCGGGGTGCGCGCGGACTTCATGCATCTGGGGCCGTTCAAGACGGCGATGCACCGGCTCTCGCGGCGTCGGGCGACCCAGGCGCAGGTGCGGGGGACGCGGCAGCTCCTGGAGGGGATGGCGGATGTGACGCTGGGGGCGATCGCGGCGCGCCGGGGGGTGTCGTCGTCGGAGGCGGAGGCGCTGCTGGAGCTGGCGCCGCTCTCGGCGCGGGAGGCGGCGCGCCGTCGGCTGATCGATCGGGTGGTCTTCGCGGAGGACGTGAAGGCGAGCCTGGAGGCGGAGCAGGCGGGGGGGCCGCCGGTGGCGCTGGTGTCGATGGCGGACTATCTGAAGGTGGCGCGGGCGGCGCCGCAGTGGCGGTCGCTGCGTCGCGCGGGGCGCCTGGGGGTGTTGAGCCTGAGCGGCGCGATCATGATGGGAGACGAGGGGGGGCTGGTGCCGATGCGGGGCGGGATCACGCCGAAGGAGACGATGAAGGCGCTGGAGCGCCTGCGTCGTGATCCCACGGTGAAGGCGGTGCTGCTGCACATCGACTCGCCTGGGGGATCGGCGCTGGCCTCGGAGCTGATCTGGCGCGCGATCCGGGATCTGGACGCGGAGAAGCCGGTGGTGGCGTTCCTTGGGAACGTGGCGGCGAGCGGCGGCTACTACATGGCGGTGGCGGCGCGTCGGATCGTGGCGATGCCCGAGACGCTGACGGGCTCCATCGGGGTGATCGCGGGGAAGGTGTCCGGCGGCGCGCTGCTGGAGCGCCTTGGGGTGCACACGGCCTCGGTGAGCGTCGGCGGGACGGCGGGCTTCGGGAGCTTGAGCGAGGGGCTCTCGGGGCAGGAGATCGAGAACCTCCGCCGCGACCTGCGCGAGTTCTACCGCCGCTTCCTGCTCCGCGTGGCGGAGGGGCGTCGGCTGCCCAAGCGTCGCCTCCACCGCATCGCCCGGGGGCGGGTCTACACCGGGCGCCGCGCCCTTGGGTTGGGGCTCATCGATCAGCTCGGTGATCTGGAGGACGCGCTGGCGCTGGCCTGCCGCGAGGGGGGGCTGGACCCCAGGACGGCGCCGATCGCCCTCATCGATCCCCGGCCGACCGGGCTGCGGGGCCTCCTCAAGCGCGGCGCCAGCCTGGAGGTCCCCCTCCCCGCTGGCGTCGAGGACGCCCTCGTCTTCGCGGCGCTCCTCCGTCGCCCCGGCGCCCTCGCCTTCTGGCCCCACGCCCTGCCTGCCGAATAGATGGGGGTCCGGGGGCGGCTCGCCCCCGGCCGCCGGAGGCACCCCACAAAAATGAAAACATACAAATTTAAGCACAAAATAACATCAATCTCCTGCCTCCTCCTGGTCGCCTGCGCCAGCGCAGGCCCGCAGCAGGCGGCGGTGGCGTGGGGCGAGGCGCTCGAAGCGGACGATCCCGAGGCGGCGTGGGCGCAGCTGGACCCGGAGGTGCAGGCGGGGTGGGGCTACGAGCGCTTCGTGGCTGAGTGGCCCGCGCTGCGGCAGCGGCAGCGCCCGCTGGCGGCGACGCTGGAGGAGGCGGGCGAGACGCCCGCGCGGCTCCGCGCGGAGGTGACCTACGCCCCCTATGAGCGGGTGCAGCTCCGGCTGGGGGAGGCGGGGTGGCGGATCACGGGCGGGGTCTTCGAGGGGATCGGCCAGCAGACGCCGCGGGACGCGCTGCTGGGGTTCATGCGGGCGCTGGAGGCGCGGGACGGGGCGGCGCTGCTGCGCTACGCGCCCTCGACCTACGCGCAGCACATGAGCGCGGCGCAGCTCCAGGCGGATCTGGAGGCGCGGGGTGCGGAGATCGATGAGCTGGTGGCGGCGCTCCAGCAGGCGCAGGACGCGCCGATCACCGAGCGGGGGCCTCGGGCCTGGCTGCGCTACGGGGAGCGGGAGATCACGTTCGTGCGGGAAGGGGAGGTGTGGAAGGTCGAGTCGCCGGAGTGAGGCTCAGAAGAGCGACTTGAACTTGAAGTCGGTCTTGCCGAGGCGGACGGTGTCGTTGTCGATGAGGTCCTCCTTGGAGATCCGCTTCTGGTTGACGACGGTCCCGTTGCGGCTGTCCAGATCGATGATCATGAAGTTGCCGTTTTCGTATCGAATTGTGCAGTGTTTGGCGGAGAGGTAGGGGTCGGTGACGACGATGTCGCAGTCGGCGGCGGTGCCGAGGACGTTCTTTCCGCTGTAGAGTCGGAAGTCCTGGCCTTTGTGGGGGCCGTTCTGGGCGACGAGCCAGCCGACGACCTGGCGCTCCTTCTCCTGGAACTGGCTGATGTCGATGGCGGCGGTCTTCTCGGGTCCGCCCTGCCCGCCGCCGTAGTTGGGCTGCCCGCCCATCATGCCCATGGGCTGTCCGCCGACGAGGCCGAGGCGCATACACTCGGGGCAGACGTCCCAGCTGGGGTCTACGGGGTGCCCGTTACCGCAGAAGGGGCCGGCGTGCTGCATGGGCATGCGTCCGGCCTGCGGGTTGCCGCGTGGGGAGTTGTTGTTTCCGAACAGACCCATGGTGAGCACCCCAGGACATCAGAAGAGTGACTTGAACTTGAAGTCGGTCTTGCCGAGGCGGACGGTGTCGTTGTCGATGAGGTCCTCCTTGGAGATCCGCTTCTGATTGACGACGGTTCCGTTGCGGCTGTCAAGATCAATGATCATGAAGTTGCCGTTTTCGTATCGAATTGTGCAGTGTTTAGCGGAGAGGTAGGGGTCGGTGACGACGATGTCGCAGTCGGCGGCGGTGCCGAGGACGTTCTTTCCGCTGTAGAGTCGGAAGTCCTGGCCTTTGTGTGGGCCGTTCTGGGCGACGAGCCAGCCGACGACCTGGCGCTCCTTCTCCTGGAACTGGCTGATGTCGATGGCGGCGGTCTTCTCGACGCCGCCGGGTCCGGGTCCGCCGTAGTTGGGCTGTCCGGGCATCATGCCGGGCTGCATGGGGTAGCCGGGCTGCATGCCGGGCTGCATGCCGGGCTGCATACCGGGCTGCATGGGGTAGCCGGGCATGGGTCCGCCCTGGGGCATGTTGGGCATCTTGCCCTGGGGCATGTTGGGCATGCCGCCCTGGGGCATCTTGGCCTGGGGTGCGTTGGGGAGGGAGGTGTTGGCGGGCTGCTTGTTGCGGTTGTTGAAGGTGGCCTTGTCGATGGCGTCGCGTTGGGCGCGGAGGAGCTTTTGCTGTATCTCCCCCTGCTTGCTCATGATCTTGCTCTCCACCTTGCCGATGGTGTTGGAGCGGACCTGGGCTTTACCCGTGCTGACGACGGTCTTGAGGGTTGACCCGAAGAGCTGATCGAACAAATCTTTGAAGAAGCTCATGACCCACCCTCCTCAACTCGGCCTGGGCGTGGCGTCGCGCGTGGGCGCGAGCGGTCGCCTCCATGCAGGGTACACGGAGTCGTTGGAAAGTCCAAGGCGCGCGGCGCCCCTCCAGAGGAGCAAATGCAGGAGCGCGTCCGGGCATTCCAGCGCGTCAGGGCTGCTCGGCGGCCTGGATGAGGCCGACGTCGGCGGCGCGGACCCATCCGGCGGTGCCATCGACGAGGCGGATGTGGGTCCAGCCGTCGCTGCGGGCGTCGAGGACGCGGACGATGGCGCCGGGGTAGAGATCGGCGTGGGCTCGGGCGTCGGCGGTGGCGGAGGGGGTGGAGGCGATGCGCTGATCGGGGTTGAGGACGACGCCGAGGCGGAGGGTGTCGAGGGTGACGAGCTGGGCGGCGCCCGCGGCGAGGCAGGCGAGGGCGGTGAGGGCGGCGAGCCCGGCGAGGACGGCGGCGGTGTCCTGGGCGCCGCCGGGGCGGAGGCGCGCGCGTGCGGCGAGGAGGGCGGTGAAGAGGAGTGAGGCGAGGAGCACGGCGCCGGGTGCGGCCCAGGGGGAGACGGCGGTGGCGGCGCGGAAGGCGGCGGCGCCGTCGGGTTCGCCGTCGGTGAGGCGGGCGCTGGTGAGGTTCTTCATGCGCTCGACGCGGACGCGCTGCCGGACGACGTCGAGGTTGTGGAGGAGGTCGGGGTCGCGCGGCGCGAAGAGGCGCGCGCGCTCCAGGGCCCAGACCGCGCGCCCCCACTCGCCGGCGTCCGCGGCGGCGGTGCCGAGGTTGTAGAGGAGGTCGGCGTCGGGGCCTCGGGTCTTGAGGAGGACGGCGTAGCGGTCGGCGGCCTGTGCGCTGGTGGGTGCAGGCTGGGCGTGAGCGCGCCCAGGCGTGGCGCAGAAAAACAAGATCAGGGCCAGGGTGGTATATCGCGCCATCAGCGTAGCTCCTGGAGGCTGTCGAGGAGGCGGGCGGCGTCCTCGAAGTGGCTGGGCTCGGGCGGCGCGGGCGTACCGGCGAAGCGGGCCTGGCTGGCGTCGCGCTGGAGCCTGGCGAGGCGGTCGAGGGCGTGCTGGGGGGCGCCGCGCTCGCGGAGGGCGCGGAGGAGTCGGTCGCCGGTGAGGCGCGCGGGGGGGAGGTCGAGGAGGGGCGCGGCGGCGTCGGCCAGGAGGGCCTCCAGCTCGGCCCAGGCCTGGGGGGAGGGGGCGTCGCGGGCGATCTGGAGTCGCTTGCGGGCGTCCTGGAGGGCGGCCTTGGGTGATGGGGCCTCGTGGGCGCGCTGGGCGGTGTGGGCGCGGGCGCGTCGGAGGAGGAGGAGGGCGGCGTAGGCGCCTGGGGGGAGGAGGGCGCCGAGGAGGAGGAGGAGCCAGGGGAGGCGGGTGTCGGGGGGGAGGGGCGCGGGGTCGTCGGGCAGGTCGCGGAGGGGGCGGAGGGGGAGGGCGGCGATCTGGAGGGCCTCGGGGGGCTGATCGGCGTCGTTGCGCGTGGTGACGTCCACCTCCTGCTCGACGGGGCGCTGGGCGACGCCCGCGACGGCGATCTGGAGGGGCTCGGAGGTGGCGACCTCGTAGGCGCCCTTGTCGGGGTTGAAGAAGGGGAAGCGGAGGGCGGGGATGGTGACGACGCCGGTCTGGGTGGGGATGAGGACGATCTCGGCGGTCTTGGCGCCGCCGACGGTGGTGGCGGTGCGTCGGAGCTGGCGGTCGATGACGGGGTCGAGGGTGCGGACGCCGGGGAGGGGGGGGAGGGCGGGCAGCTCGACGCGTCCGACGTAGCCTGCGCCGCGGACGGTGACGCGGAGGGTGATGGGCTCGTTGACGCGGACCTTGCGCTGTTCGGCCTCGACCTCCAGGACGTAGGCGCCGACGTTGCTGGGGTCGAAGCCGGGTGGGGCGCCAGCGGGGAGGGGCTGGACGTCGAGGGTGAGGGGTTCGCTGGCGAGCTTGGCGCCGCGGGCGCGGAACATGCCGAAGGAGCCGGCCTCGACGTCCATCTGGACGGGCTGGATCTCCTGGGGTCCGGGCTTGAGGGGGAAGATGGCCTGGAGCCTGGCGGTGCGGACGAGGTAGTCGCGTCCCTGGAGGGTCTGGCGTCGTCGTCCGTCGCGGACGTACTCGGTGAGGTCTTCGATCCAGAAGCCGTCGAAGGGGGGCTCCTGGAGGGAGCGGACCTCCAGGCCGAGGGGGCTGATGCGCTCTTCGTCGATGAAGAGGGCGTATTCGAGGAGGACGAGCTGTCCGACCCAGGGCTTGAGGGTGGTGGCGCTCATGCGGAGGGTGATGGGCTCGTCGGCGCGTGGCGTGCCGGGTGGGGGCTCGGGGGCTTTGCCGGGCGGGTAGACGGTGATCTTGACGGGCGCGGGCTCGACGAGCTTGCCGCCGATCTCGGCCTGGGCGCCCTGGAGGGTGAAGGTGCCTTCGCGGAGGGCGATGACGCGGAAGCGGACGGACTGGGTGAGCTCGCTCCTGCCGTTGACGGAGCGGAACTCGGTGCCCTGGGAGGTGCCCTGGATGCGGAAGGCGTCTCCGAAGTCGGGTCGTTGGGTGAGGCGGAGGGTGGCCTGTCCGTCGGAGAGGATCTTGAGGGTGTAGTCGAAGGGCTGTCCGGCCTCGACGCGCTGGGGGTTCACGGAGGCGGTGATGCGTCCGCCCTCCTGGGCCTGGGCCTGGGCGGTGACGCCGAGCAAGGCGAGGCTCAGGAGGATGGGGGTCCGGGGGCGGCTCGCCCCCGGCCGCCGGAGGCACCCCACAAAACCCCCTGAAATAATTGCATTTTCAATCAATTTACCAATCATTTTCTATGTATCGATCCGGCACGTCGCGCACGGCCTTCTTGAGCTGGAAGTTGTCGTCGCCTTCTTCGAGGGCCTGGAGGATCTCGGCGCGGCGCTCTTTGGCGTCTTCTTCGGGTCGGGCGGCGGCTTCGGCGGCCTGCTGCTGCTCCTGTCCGTCTTCTTTGTCCTGGGCCTGTGCGTCCTGCTTGTCCTGGGGGTCGCCGTCCTGCTTGTCCTGCTTGTCCTGTCCGTCCTGTCCGTCCTGGGCCTGTCCGTCCTGGCTGTCCTGCTGGTCGGGGTTGTCCTGTCCGTCCTGGGGGTCGCCGGCTTGATCCTGGCTGTCCTGCTGTTGCTGCTGCTGGTCCTGTCCGCGGTCGCCCTCCATGGGGATGAGGGAGTAGAAGCGGGGGAGGGGAGCAGGCGAGGCGACCTCCAGGGTGAAGGCGGCCTTCTCCTCTTCGACGGGCTCGGAGGCGAGGACGCGCTGGACGGGGGAGGTGAGGGGCGGGGCGACCTGGACGGGCTGGGACTCGGCGAGGAGGGTGTCTGCGGCTTCGTTGCGGAGGCGGAAGAGGACGGGGGGTGCGTCGGGGGGGGCGTCGGCGTCTTCGGGTAGCTCGTCGTAGCGGATGCCCAGCTCGACGCGGTCGTCTTTTTTGGCGTCGATGCGGAAGAAGTCGACGTCGCCGGGGCAGAGGCGGAGGTGTCGTGTGGGGCCCTGGCCGCGGGGGAGGTTGGCGGTCTGGTCGGGGCGGTCGTTGTCTTCGAAGCGGTCGTCGCCGCCGGCCTCGCAGGGTGGGTAGTGGTAGAGGTGGAGGGTGTAGGGGCCCTGCTGCTGGCCGTCGGCGCCGCGGACGCGGAGCTTGACGGTGCGGGTGGTCTGGACGTCGCGGAGCTGGACGCCGAGGAGGGGGCCCTGGGGTGTGTTGAGGCGCTCGGTGGCGGAGATGGGGGTGGCGCCGTCTTCGTCGAAGAGGGTGACGTCGAGGTCGGGGATGCGCTCGGTCTCGGCGTCGAGGGCGGGGGTGACGTCGATGAAGAGGTTGTCGCCGGGTTGTAGGGTGATGGCGTACCAGTCGTCGTCGTTCTTGCAGAGGTGGACGGGCTGATCGACGTCGGGCTTGAGGGGTGCGGCGGCCTGGGCGTCGTCGTTGTCCTCGTAGTCGTCTTCGAGGGCGAAGCAGGGGGGGATGACGTCGATCTTGAGGTCGTAGGTGAACTCAAGGGGGGCGTCGGCGTCGACGCGGACGAGGACGGGGAGGGCGTTCTGCTCGTTGTAGGGTGGGGGGAGGCGGAGGTTCTCGGGGGTGAGGCGGAGCGGGCCGAGGGTGCGGGTGACGGTCTCGGCGGCGGGGTCGTGGGGTGCGGCGTCGTCGGGGAGGGGGAGGGCGGGGTCTTCGGTGAGGAGGCTCTGTCCGTCGGGGGCGATGAGGGCGAGGCGGAGCATGTCGGCGCGGGGGAGGAGGGCGGGGTCGCCGGGCTCCTGGGGCCGGAGTCGCTTGAAGGTGGCGGTGGCGCGGAGGATGGAGCCGGGGTAGACGGGCTGGGCGAACCAGTCGGGGTCGCCGCCGCAGAGGGTGGCGGCCTTGACCTCGGGGTTCTGGAGGGGGGTGGCGTTCTGGGGTTGGTCGTTGTCTTCGGCGGGGTCTTCGAGGGAGCGGCAGGCGGGGTAGACGCGGAGGAGGGCGACCTCGTAGGCGATCTTGGCGTCCTGGTCGTCGGGTTTGAGGCGGAGGCAGGCCTTGAAGGCTTCGAGGGCCTCCTTCCACTTCTCTTCGTTGAAGTAGGCTACGCCGAGGTTGAAGTGTGCTTTGTAGCGGAGGTCTTCATCGGGTGACTCCAGGGCGCGGGAGAGGGCGGTCTCGGCGTCGGGGAGGTGGTTGGCGGCGAGGTGTCCTGTGCCGAGGTCGTAGTGGAGGTCGGGTCGTGAGGGGAGCTTGCGCTCGGCTTCGAGGTAGGCGAGGAGGGCCTTGTCGGGGTCGCCCTGGGCGAGGAGGGCGTTGCCCTCTTCGATGGCGCCGACCTTGTGGACGACGAGGGTGTCGTGGAGGGCGTCGCAGCCGGGCGCGGCGAGTGCGGCGAGGGGCGCGGCGATGAGGAGGGTGAGGAGGGGGCCGAGGGGTTGTGTCTCGTCGCCGTGCTTGTCTGGCGAGACGGGTCGGGGTCTCCAGAAGGCGAGGCGGAGGCCGCGTCGCTCTCCGAGGAGGAGCGCGAGGGCGAGGAGTGCGAGGGCGGGGAGGAGGGTGAAGAGGTAGCGCTCTTCGCGCTGGACGCGGAGGAGTGCTTCGAGCTGGTCTTTTTCGAGGTCGTTGAGGGTGGTGGTGACGGCGTTGGCGACGGAGCCGCGTCCATCGTAGTGGAAGTAGCGGCCGTGGGTGATGGCGGCGATGTCCTGGAGCTGCTGCGGGTTGAGGCGTGTGGTGACGGTGTTTCCGTCGCGGTCCTTGTGGTAGCCGGTGAGGTGTCCGTCGCGGTAGATGGGGATGGGCTCGCCTTTTTCGGAGCCGAAGCCGATGGTGTAGATGCGGATGCCGCGCTCTTCGGCGTATTTTGCTGCCGCGATGGGGTCGCTCTGGTGGTCTTCGCCGTCGCTGATGAGGACGATGATCTGGTTTTTGGCGCGCTTGATGGGTGCGGCGTGGGTCTGGCCGGTCCTGGCGCGTTCGGCGCCGCGCTCACCGGTGAGGAGTTCGACGGCTTCGAGGATGGCGCGTCCGGAGGCGGTGCCTCCGACGGGCATGTCCTCGGGGTCGAGGCGTCTCAGGTAGAACTCGATGGCGCCGTAGTCGGCGGTGAGGGGAGCCTGGGGGAAGGCGACGCCAGCGAAGATGACGAGGCCGACGCGATCGCCGTGGAGGAGGCTGAGGGCGCGGATGAGCTCGTCCTTGGCGGCGCGGAGTCGGCTGGGTGTGGCGTCGGCGGCGAGCATGGAGCGCGAGATGTCGAGGGCGAAGACGATGTCGATGCCCTCCTTCTGGACGGTGCGTTGGCGCTCGCCCCACTGGGGTCTGGCGAGGGTGACGATGAGGAGGGCGATGGCGGCGAGGGTGAGGAGGGTGCGGATGAGCTGCTTGGCGAGGCTGCCGCGGAGGAGGAAGCGGGCGAGGGCGGGTCGTCGGGCGAGGCGCCTGGCGGCGCGCGCTCGCCAGGCGAGGTAGGCGCCGTAGGTGAGGGCGAGGAGTGGCAGGAGGAGGAGCCACCAGAAGGCGTCGGGGTTACCCCATTCCATAGCGTGCCTCTCAGGGGAAGGGCTTCAGGACGGTGTAGCGGAGGAGGTGTGCGGCGACGAGGAGGGCGAGGGCTGCGGCGACGAGGCCGGGGAAGAGCTCTTCGCGGTTGACGTCGGCGGCGTCCTTGATGCGCGACTTTTCAAATCCGTCTAGAATTTTGTGTATATTCTGCTCAAGATCTTTGCGATCCACGGCGCGATAGAAGGTGCCGCCGGTCTCTTCCGCGAGCTGTTGGAGGAGCTTGGGATCGACGGGGTAGTCCTGGAGTCGGTAGGAGAGCTGGTTGGTGAGGAGGTTGCGTCCGACGGGGATGCGGCTCTTGCCCTCCTGCCCGATGAGGATGGGGAAGATGGGGATGTTGAGCTCTTTGGCGAAGGAGGCGGCCTGCATGGGGCTGATGTTTCCTCCGCGTCGGTCGCCGTCGGTGATGAGGACGATGATGCGGGTGCGTGCGTCGGAGTGCTGGAGCCCCGCGACGGCGCGTCCGAGGGCGTTTCCGATGGCGGTGCCCGCGCCGTCGATGTCGCCCAGCTCGAGGTTGTCGAGCTGTGTGAGGATGGTGTTGTAGTCGAGGGTGAGGGGGAACTGGAGGAAGGCGTCGCGGGCGAAGACGACCATGCCGATGCGATCGACGCGCCGTGAGCGCACGAAGTCTGCGAGGACGTCGCGTGCGATGTCGAAGCGGTTGTCGGGCTCCCTGCCGCGCGCCTGGAGGTCGCGGAGGGTCTGGTCATCGACATCGACGGCCTGCATGGAGCCGGAGAGGTCGAGGGCGACGTAGATGTCGATGCCTTCGACCTGGGCTTCTTCGGCGGTCTTGCGTGTGGGCCTGGCGGCGGCGAGGATGAGGAGTGCGATAGCGAGGAGGTGGAGGAGGGCGGGGAGAGGGGCGAGCCAGGCGCGGGGTCCGCGTGGGAGGTGTCGCCAGAGGGTGGCGCGGGAGAAGAGGAGTGGGGCGCGTCGCTCGCGCCGCCTGGCGATGAGGAGCGCGGCGAGGAGGGGCAAGGCGAGGAGCCCGAGGAGGGCCCAGGGCTGATCGAAGAGGCCGGCGTCGCTCACGGCTGGGCCTCCGGGGTGCGGGGTGCGGCGGCGGAGGCGAGGGCGGCCTGTCCGAGGTCGAGGGGTCGGGTGAGCTCGACGAGGCGGAAGGCGCGGGTGAGGAGGTCCTCGGCGTCCTGGGGTGGTGGGGTGTAGCGTGCGAACTTGACCATGTCGCAGTCGGTGAGGAGGGTCTCGACGTCGGCGTGGGTGAGGCCGCGGGGCCAGCGGACCTCGCGGAGGAGGGCCATCAGCTCCCAGGTGGTCAGCTCGAGGCCGGCCTTGTCGGTGAGGCTGAGGTTGTAGCGTCGGCCGAGGTATTCGCGGACGGCCTCGGAGACGCGGACGTAGAGCTCCTCGATGAGGTCTTCCTGGATGAGGTCGGCGGCCTTGATGGCGAGGAGTTTTTCGATGGCGACGTCGTAGGCGGGTCGGGGCGGGGGCGGCGGGGGGAGGGGTCTTGGGGCGAGGCGTCGGTAGATGAGGGCGCCGAGGGCGCCGGCGAGGAGGAGGGCGAGGGAGCCGCCGAGGATGGAGGCGAGGGTCCAGTCCTCGACCTCGATGGAGACGGGTGGGCGGTGGGGCGGCATCTGGGGGTCTTCGTCGTTGGCGATGACGCTGCGGATGACGACCTCGACGGGCTGGGTGGTGAGGGTGGAGACGCCGCCCCGAGCGTCGAGGACGCGGATCTGGAGGGGTTGGAGGACGTGTCGCCCGGGGCGGTAGACGGCGGCGCGGAGGTGGAGGGTCTCGGTGACGGGTGCGGGGCCGCGCTGGGGCGGGAGGGGTTCGCGGTCGACGCGGAGCAGCTCGAAGCGTCCGGTGGGGAGGGCGTCGGGGAGGGCGACGGTGGTGTTTCCGGGGTGTGTGATCTGGAGGGTGAGGGTGAGGACGTCCCCGACGGTGGCCTCGCGGGGTTGGTCGGGGGTGAAGGTCTGCTGGAGGGCGACCTCGCCCTGGACGGGGGGCGGGGTGACGGGGTGGTCCTGGGGTGCGGGCTGGGGTGTGGGCTGGGCGAGGGCGTCTCCAGCGGCGAGGAGTGCGATCGCAGCGGCGAGGGTGGCGACGAGTGCGCGTTGTTTCATCGCGTGGCTCCCAGGTCAGCGGCGCGCGCGGAGGCGGAAGTAGTTGATGAGCGGCTCGAAGGAGGGGCCGCTGGTGTCCACGGGGACGAAGTCCATGCGGGCGCGTCGGAACATGGCGGCGCGCCGCTCGCGGATGAGGCGCGTAAGCTCGGCGTAGGCCTCTCGTCCGGCGCGGCTGCTGGTGTCCACGGTGAGCTGCTCGCCGGTCTCGGGGTCTTCGAGGGTGACGAGGCCGAGGTCAGGGAGGGCGCCTTCGGCGGGGTCTTCGAGGACGATGGGGATGACGTCGTGGCGTCGGTTGAGGACGAGGAGGGGCTGCCTGTAGGCGTCGTCCTGGAAGTCGCTGATGACGAAGGCGACGGCGCGTCGCCTGGCGACGCGGGCGAGGTATTGGAGGGCGTTCTCCAGGGAGGTGCCGCTGTGTGCGGGCTGGAGGTCGAGGATCTCCTTGATGAGCCGGAGGACGTGCTTGCGTCCTTTCTTGGGGGGGACGAAGCGCTCGACGCGCTCGTTGAAGAGGATGAGGCCGATGCGGTCGTTGTTCTGGATGGCGGAGAAGGCGAGGAGTGCGGCGATCTCGGCGGCGGCTTCGAGCTTGGTGCGCTCCTGGGAGCCGAAGAGGAGGGAGGAGGAGGTGTCGACGAGGAGGAAGACGGTGAGCTCGCGCTCCTCGGTGAAGCGCTTGACGTAGAGCTCTCCGAGCCTGGCGGAGACGTTCCAGTCGATGAAGCGGATCTCGTCGCCGGGGTTGTAGCTGCGGACCTCGTCGAAGTCCATGCCGCGGCCTTTGAAGGCGGAGTGGTAGGAGCCGGCGAGCTGCTCGTTGACGATGCGTCGGGTGACGATCTCGAGCTTGCGTATTTTTTTGAGGAGGGCGCGTCGCTGCTCGGCGCGAGCGTCGTCGTCCAGGGCCTCATCGACGTAGAGGGGGCGGTCTTCGGGGTCGTCATCCCCGAAGAGCGCAGACCAGAAACCCATGGTGCCGCTCCGGGTCAGGGGACGCCGATCTCGTCGAGGATGATCTGGAGGATGTCTTCGGGGGTCTTCTCCTCGGCCTCGGCCTCGTAGTTGAGGATGATGCGGTGTCGGAGGATGTCGGGTGCGACGGCCTTGACGTCTTCGGGTGTGACGAAGCCGCGGTGTCGCATGAAGGCGTGCGCGCGTGCGGCGCGGTTGAGGAAGATGGAGGCGCGGGGCGAGGCGCCGTAGTCGATGAAGTGCTTGATGCGGGAGAGTCCGTAGCGTTCGGGCTCGCGGGTGGCGAAGATTATATCAATGATATAGTCTTTGATCTTGTCGTCAAGATATATATCATGAACCACCTTGCGTGCGTTCATGATCTCTTCGCCGGTGGTGACGGCTCGGATCTCGATGTCTTCGCCGCGCGCCATGCGGTCCATGATGAGGCGCTCTTCGTCGCGTGTGGGGTAGCCGACCTTGACCATGAGCATGAAGCGGTCGACCTGGGCTTCGGGGAGGGGGTAGGTGCCCTCCTGCTCGACGGGGTTCTGGGTGGCGAGGACGAGGAAGGGCTCGGTGAGGGGGTAGGTGGTGCCGCCGAGGGTGACCTGCTTCTCCTGCATGGCTTCGAGGAGGGCGGACTGGACCTTGGCGGGTGCGCGGTTGATCTCGTCTGCGAGGACGAGGTTGGTGAAGAGGGGGCCTTGGCGTGTGACGAAGTCGCCGGTGGCCTGGTTGTAGATCATGGTGCCGATGAGGTCGGCGGGGAGGAGGTCGGGGGTGAACTGGATGCGCTGGAAGTCGACGTCGAGGACCTGGGCGAGGGTCTTGATGGTGAGGGTCTTGGCGAGTCCCGGGACGCCTTCGAGGAGGACGTGTCCTCCGGTGAGGAGTCCGATGACGAGGCGCTCGATCATGTAGCGTTGTCCGACGACGACGCGATCCATCTCTTCGAGGAGTCGGTCGACGAATCTGGACTCGGCGCGGACCATCTCGTTGAGCTTGCCGACGTTGTATTCCATGGGCGTGTTTTCCCGGGTGGGGAGTTGGGTGTGGCGTGCGGCGGCGGCGGGGCTCCCCGTCGGGCCTCGTCTTATAGCACACCTTGTGGCGGAGGCGAGGCAGGCGCGGCAACGTGTGGGGTCGTGTAGGTTATTCCGCGCGCGCCCCGCAGGGTAGGGCGGAGGGGTAGGCACAGGGGCGGCGCAGTCCAGGGTTGGGCGGGCGTGTCGGGCGATTTTTTTCGCGTCGGGCCGCAACCGGGGGTCGCGGGGGTCGATAACAGGGTCAGCTGTTGAGCCGGGGTGGGGTTGTCTTGTTGGGGGAGGGAGGTGGTTTATGGGCGGCGCGTGGTCAGGAGGCCACCCGTGGATGGCGGGTTTGGCTGCGGTGGTGACGTTTGCGTTGACGTTCGGGGTGCTGGGCTGGGGTGTTTTTGCGTGGCACGGGCGTTGGAACCGTCGTCGGGGTCCGGCGAGCGGGACGGATTGGGGTGAGGTGGCGAACGGGCTGGGCCTGCAGGTGATGCGTGGGGTGTGGCGGATGAACCTGGGGGGGGTGCGCGGCGAGGTGGAGGGTCTTGGGATCGAGATCCGCGCGGAGGAGCGGCTGGGTGAGCGGACGGTGGTGGAGGTGGCGCTGGGTGGGCGGCTGGAGCCGCCGCTGGAGATCAGGCCGCGCTTCGGCGCGGGGGAGCGCGGGGTGGGGCGTCTGGGCGCGGGCTTTGAGGTGACGTCTCGGGGCTGTGAGCTGCCGGGGCAGGTGATCTCGCGTGGGCTGGCGGAGGCGCTGCTGGGGTGTTGGGGGCTGGGTTTGCCGGTGCGGTTGGAGTCGGGCGGGCGGCTGGTGCTGGAGGTGCCGTGGGTGGGGTTGAGCGCGGCGCAGGTGCAGGAGATGGCGGCGGCGCTGGTGCGTGTCGGGGCGCTGGTGCAGCGGGACTTTGAGGCGCGGGTGTCGGCGCGCTCGCGGGAGACGGTGGTGTTGAGCCCGGGGGGTGGGCGCGCGGTGCGGCCGGCGCTGCGGATGGCGTCGGGTGCGGTGGGTTCGCCGCGCGTGCGCGAGGTGGAGTCGGGCGGCGAGGCGCTCTTTGCGAACACGCTGGGGGAGTCGGGCAGCGGCGCGCCGCAGACGGAGGTGCGGGTGGAGCTGCCGCGGGGCGCGGGCTTCGAGGTGCGGGTGACGCCGACGCTCTGGGGCGGTCGCTCGTCGCTCTATCTGGGGGATCACACGTTCGACATGCTCTATGCGGTGGTGAGCCCGACGCCGGTGCGTGCGCGGGCGCTCCTGGTGGAGCCGCTGCGGGAGCGGCTGGTGGAGCTGGCGCGTCGGGGCGCGCCGGTGGAGATCGCGGGGGGGCAGCTGCGGTGTCGCGTGGAGGGGGTGCGGCTGCCGCCGGGGGAGGTGGACGCGCTGGTGCGGGCGATGGAGGGGGTGGCGCGTGTCTGGGGCGAGGCGGCGGACATGCTGGAGCGCTGCGCGCGCCAGGTGCCGTGGGCGGTGGACGGGGAGGAGGGGCCGACGATCCGGGAGGCGCCGAGAAGTTGCCACGAGGAGGATGCCGTGGTCTCCTCGGGGGAGGTGTCTTCGGGGTGAGGGGCTGGGCTTGGGGGTGGGAGGTGCGGTCAGATGAGCAGCGGTGAGGCGCGGTGGGGTTGGGGCGCTGGCGAGGCGCCGGGAGGTGCGGAGGGTGGCTGGTCCTGGGCTGAGGAGTCCGGGGCTTCGGGCGCAGCGGAGGGTCCTGCGGGGCTTGAGGCGGCCTCGGCGGTCACGTCCGCGCCGGAGCCGCGTGCGGCGGAGCCTGCGGCGCGTCCGCGTCGGGGGCCGGAGGTGTTTGCGTCTCGCGGGCTGGAGGGGCGCCAGCTGACGGGCGGGGTGGAGCTTGGGGCGCAGGTGGGGGAGGACGGTTTTGGGGAGGTGTACGCGGCGCGGAGCGCGTCGTTGCCGGGGCTGGGGCTGGAGGTCCGGGTGTATGCGTCGTCGCTGCTGGAGTCTCGTGAGCGCGTGGCGTCGCTGCAGGAGGTGTTTGCCCGGGGCGCGGCGGTGCGCTCGCCGGAGGTGGGCGGCGTGGTGGCGTTTGATCTGGGGTCGCGCCCGGGGTGGAGCGCGCGGGTGGCGCTGCCGGGGTCGGTGACGTTGGCGTCGCTGCTGGAGGGGGGGCCGCTCGTGCCTCGGGCGGCCTTCTTGTTGGCGTCGCGGCTGGCGCGGGCGTTGGCGTCGCTGCATGAGGCGGGGGTGTTGCATCGGAACCTGACGCCGGGGTGCGTGCGCTTGCAGGGGGTGACGCGGGAGGGGTTGGCGCGTGATCCGGAGCTGATGTGGCGTGCGCCGCTGCAGGTGGTGGACTGGGGGCAGCACGTGCTGGTGGCGACGCGCTCGCCGCTGGCGAGCTTCCACCGTTACCCGGAGGGTTTTTACGGCTACGCGGAGTATCTCCCGCCGGAGGTGGGTCGCGGCGAGGCGTTCACGGCGCTGGGGGATCTCTACGCGGTGGGGGTGATCTTGTATGAGGCGTTGACGGGCGCGCCGCCCTTCACGTCGCTGGACTTTGGTCGGACGCTGCGTCGCCACGTCTATGAGGCGCCGCTGCGCCCGGAGCTGGCGCGTCGCGGCCTGGAGCTGACGCCGGACGAGTCGGCGCTGGTGCAGCAGACGTTGGCTCGGGCGCCGCTGGCGCGCTTTGGCTCGATGGACGCGCTGGCTGGCGCGCTGGAGGCGGCGGGTTACGGCGCGGCGCGGGTGGCGCCGCCGGCGCCGCCGCCGCGGACGCGGACGGGGACGTTGCCGCTGCCTGCGCCCGCGGTGGTGTCTTCGCGGGTTGTGGGGTAGTGTGTGGGCTGGCCGCTGGGGGGGAGGCGGCGAGGTTTCACGTGAAACATCAGGAGGCGCCATGGCGAGGTTGGCCTGGTTGACGGACCTGCACCTGGACCACGCGCCGCCGGAGGCGCTGGAGGGGCTCTGCCGCGAGGTGGAGGCGTCGGGCGCGACGCATGTGCTGATCGGCGGGGACATCGGTGAGGCGCCGAGCGTCATGGGCTATCTGGAGGCGATGGGGGAGCGGCTGCGGCGCCCGATCTTCTTTGTTCTGGGGAATCACGACTACTACAAGGGTTGGATCTCTCAGGTCCGTCAGCAGGCGGCGGCGCTCTCGGCGCGCTCGCCCTGGGCGCGGTGGCTGCCGGCGTCGGGGGTGGTGCGGTTGAGCGAGGAGGTCGCGCTGGTGGGGCACGGGGGGTGGGGGGACGGCCGGGCGCCGGACCTGGCGACCTCGCGGGTGCGCCTGAACGACTCGGTGTGGATCGGGGAGCTGGCGGGGCGCTTCGGCGCGGAGCTGAAGGAGCCGCTTGGGCGGCTGGGGGCGGAGGCGGCCGCTGCGCTGGCGCCGTCGCTGGTGTCGGCGCTGGGCTGGGCGCGGGAGGTGATCGTGCTGACCCATGTGCCGCCCTTTGTGGGGGCGTGCTGGCACATGGGGGCGCCGTCGAACGCGGAGTGGGCGCCGCACTTCACCTGCGTGTCGGTGGGTGAGGTGTTGCTGGAGGCGGCGCAGGCGCACCCGGGGCAGCGGATCACGGTGCTCTGCGGGCACACCCACAGCCCGGGTTGGCACCGCGCGGCGCCGAACGTGGAGGTGTGGACGGGGGAGGCCCACTACGGCGCGCCGCAGGTGCAGGGGGTGGTGGCGGTGTCGGCGGTGGGGGAGGCGTCGTGGCTCCCCGCCGGGCGCGCGGCGTCGATGATGCCGCGCGGCGCATAAGGAGCGGCCATGATCTTGATCGTGGGGGCGGGTCCGGTGGGGTTGACGCTGGCGTGCGTGCTGGCTGCGTGCGGGGTGGAGGCGCGGCTGATCGATCAGCGCGCGGGGCGCGTGGCGGAGTCGCGCGCGACGGACGTCCACGCGCGGACGCTGGAGCTGCTGGCGTCGCTTGGGCTGGCGGAGGCGCTGATCGCGCGGGGCGAGCCGGCCCGCGGGGCGAGCTTCTACGCGCGCGGCGAGGCGATCGCGGAGTTTGAGACGCACGATCTGGCGTCGCCGTTCCCGCTGATCCTGGGTGTGCCGCAGCACGAGACGGAGGCGCTGCTGGAGGAGCATCTGGAGGCGTCGGGGCGGCGCGTGGAGCGGGAGGTGCGCCTGGAGAGCTTCACCCAGGGTGAGGGCGGCGTGCAGGCGCAGCTCCGGGACGCGGCGGGGCGGCTGGAGGTCGTGGAGGCGTCGTGGCTGGTGGGGTGCGACGGCGCCCACAGCACGGTGCGCGGGCTGCTTGGGGTGGCCTTTGAGGGGCTCTCCTACGAGGAGCCCTTCCTGCTGGCCGACGTGGCGATCCGCTGGGCGCTGCCGAAGGATCGGCTCCACCTCTTCTTCTCGCCGGAGGGGTTCTTCATGGCGCTGCCGATGCCCGGCGAGGGGCGGACGCGGCTCTTTGTGGACGAGGGGGCGATGGCTGGGGCGCCGCCGACGCTGGAGACGTTTCAGGCGATGGCGTCCGCGCGGGTGCATATGCCCGCGCAGCTGGAGGCGCCCGGGTGGATGTCGCGCTTCCGGGTGCATCGCCGGATGGTGTCGCGCTACCAGCACGGCCGGGTCTTCCTGGCCGGGGACGCGGCGCATATCCACAGCCCGGTGGGGGGGCAGGGTATGAACATGGGCATCCAGGACGCCTTCAACCTCGGCTGGAAGCTCGCAGCCGTCGCCCGCGGTGAGGCCTCGCCGCGCCTCCTGGCGAGCTACGAGGCCGAGCGCCACCCCATCGCCGCCTCCGTGCTCCTCAAGACCCACATGGCGACCCGGATGAGCACCGCGCGGCACCCGTGGGCGCAGGCGGTGCGGGATCGGACCTCCGGGTGGCTCATGGGGCTGCCCGGCGTGCAGCAGTGGGTGGCCGGGATGACGGCGGCCCTGGAGTACGATCTGCGGGAGAGCCCGCTGGTGGCCGCCGCCCAGGGCTCCCTCTGGGCCGCCGCCGCCCACCGGCGCAGCGCCGAAGACGAGGCGCCCGGGATGCGCGAGTGGCTGGAGTTCGCCGCCGGTCCCCACCCCGGCGACCGCGTGCCCTCCCGCTGGTTCGGCGCCGAGGACGACCGGCGCCACGCCCACAGCCTGGTCGAGCCCCGGCGCCACCGCGTCCTCCTCTTCGATGGCGCGGCGGCGACCGAGGGCGGCTACCACCGCCTGCGGGAGATCGCCAGCGCGCTGGAGGCCCAGCTCGGCGCGGCGGTCGAGGCGTGGATCGTCGTGCCGCAGCCCGAGCGCCCCGCCGAGCTGGAGGGCTTCGCCCGCGTCGTGCTGGACCCCGCCGGGGAGCTGCACTGCTCCTTCGGCGCGCGGGCCGAGTGCGCCTACACCCTCCGCCCCGACGGGTACATCGGCTTCCGCGCCCAGCCCGTGACGCTGGAGGTGCTGGAGCGGGCGCTGGTGGAGGTCACGGGGCTCGGCTGGCTGGGCTAGCGCCGGAACCACTCCTCAAAGAGCTCGGTGGTGGCGGCGGCGCGGGGGAGGGTGGCCTGGCGCAGCGGCGAGAACGCGATGGGCGCGCGCTCGAAGCGCGCGTGGGGCGAGCCCGGCTCGTCCTCGCCTTCGGGCCGCTGGAGGAGGCGGGTCGCGAGGACCTGGGTCGAGGTGATCTCCAGCGAGGCCAGCAGCTCCCCCTCGGCCAGCCCGGCGCGGGCCGCCGGGCCGTCAGGCTCGACGGTGCGGACGATGAAGCGGGCCTCGCGCGGCTCCCCCTCGAAGGCCTCCCAGGTGAAGCCCGGATCGAAGCGCTCCCCGGGCGCTGTCTCCATCAGGACGCCGCCCCGGTCGAGGTAGTCCAGCGGCAGGGGCTCGCGGCCCTGGACGCAGCGGGTGATCAGCTCGCTCAGGTCGCGCCGGGTGAAGGCCTGGAGGCGCTGGAGCACGTCGGCCTCGGTGTAGCCTGCCTCGCTGCCCCCGAAGTCAAAGCCCATGCGCCGCAGGAGGTGATCCAGCGAGGTCAAGCCCTGGGAGTCCGTCCGCAGCGTCACGTCCAGGAGGAAGGCCAGGAGCGCCCCTCGGGCGCGGGCGTAGGCCACGGCGTCGGGCGCCTGCCAGGAGGACTGACGCTCGGGGTCGGGGAGCGCCTGCTGGGACCAGCGGCTCTGGGCCTCCTGGGCGATCCAGTTGTTGAGCAGGTCAAGAAATCCCTTTCCATCCAGTAGCTTGAGGGAGAGGAGCGTCCGCGCGCCGTAGTACTCCGCCGCCCCCTCGGTGAACCAGGCCGGCCAGGCTCCCGGCGGCTCCTCCGGGGTCGTGGCGCGCGGGTGCATCCAGCGCTCGGTGAACATGCGGAGGTGCTCCCGCGCCACGCGGCGCAGCACCCGAGGATCTTCCGGTGAGGACCACCCGGCGGGCACCTCCACGAGGAGCCCGCCCGCGGTGGCCGACGCCTCGACCTCGCCTTGGGTCGCGGGCACCAGCGCGATCATGAGGGCGTTGATCGGGTAGGTGCCGAAGTAGGACGCCTGCGCCTCCGCGATCCGCTCCAGCGGCGGGGTCCAGGCGGGCGCGCCCTCGGGGAGCTGCGTATCGACGGCGACAAAGAGCGCGCTGCGCTGGATCTCCGCCCGGTCCAGCGACCAGGCTCCGGCCACGACCAGCCCGTCGTCCAGCGCGTTCAGCCCCGCCAGCCGCGCCCGCTGGGGGCCCCAGGTGGAGCGGAGCGACCAGCCCTCGGGCGCCTTCAGCTCCAGCCCCACCTCGTCCACCGCGCCCCCCTCGGGCGGCGTCGGCTGGACGAAGAGCGCCGCGCCGAAGCCGGCGAAGCGCTGGCGCGCGGTCTGGGCGCCCTGGGCAGGCGAGGACGCCTCCGCAGGCGCGACCACGAGGTAGCGGAGGGTGAAGCCGCCCTCGGCGGGCGCGGTCAGGGTCCAGGCGGTCCCGTCCTCCTCCGGGGTGACCTCCAGGGGGCGCCCTGCGGCGTCGTAGGCCCTCATGTCGTACCAGGAGAGGGCGTAGGCCTCCTCGCGCGCTGCGAAGCGCCAGCGGCCCGCTGCGGGCCGCCGCGTCTCCAGCTCGACCACCGCGGAGCGCGGCGCGATCTCCAGGCGGACCTCCAGGCTCCGGGGTGCGGCCTGGAGCGACCCGCCCGCAGGTGGGTCGGGCGCCGTCGCGCAGGCCCCTCCGAGCAGAAGGAGCAGCGCGAAGAGGACGAAGCGTTGAAATCGAGGTGGCATCTGGCGCATAACCTGAGCTCAGGTCCGTGGTATGGAGGTCCGAACGTGGCAAAGCTCCTCGAAACATGCCAGCGCTGTGGCTGGTCCCACCAGCTCTCCTTCGTGTACCACGGAGGCGTGCCTGTAGAACACCCCCTCTGCCCGAGCTGCGGCGACGGGCTCCGCTGGGAGTACACCTTCGAAGACGCCGAGGCCGGCGGGAGCGCGGCGGCGCTCCGCGCTGCCATCGCGCTGGATGACGTCGGCCTCCCCGAAGACCGCTCCCCGCGCACCCTCCACCTCCAGGCCCGCATCGAGCAGGCCCTGGAGGCCCACACCGGGAGCGCCCTGCGCTTCACCAACATCGGCGGGCACGTCGATCTGGAGCTTCGCCCCTACATCGACGCCGCGCGCGGCGTCGCCGGGGCCAAGGTCGTGGCCTGCGTCGGGCAGGCCGTCTCCTCGACGGGCCTCCTGGAGCTGCTGGGGGGCATCAACGCCCAGCTCCAGCAGGGCGCCATCAGCGCCCACGCCCACGCCTACGGCGCGCCGCCCGGCGCGGCGTCGCTCCACCCCTTCGGCACCCCCGTCAGCCTCCTCTACCAGCACGTCATCCCCGAGGCGGAGCTGGAGAGCGGCGCCTGGGTGGGCCAGTGGGAGGCCGCCGGCGCGCAGGCCCAGTGGGCCGCGCGCCTCTTCGCCCAGACCGCCCGCCTCGATCACCCCCTCGCTCTGGCCCCCCGCGACGCCTACCCCGTCGGCCCCGATTACGACGGCGACGACCGCAGCGCCGAGCGCCTGGAGCGCGAGGTGCTGGAGCCGCTGCTCCGCTTCGCCCCCGACGCCGACGAGATCCGCGAGCGCCTCCAGCGCTACCTGGAGGCGCTGGGCCTGGAGGCGACCCCGGACCCGCGGGGCGTCCTCACCTTCGCCTGCGACTCCGCCCGGGTGGAGGTCGCGACGGTGGAGCGCGGCGGGCGCCTCCTGGTGAGCTTCAGCGCGGTCCTCCTCTCGGAGCTGGACCTGCACCGCATGGCCGCGCAGGACGCCGAGCTGCTCCCGCGCCTCCTCACCCACCTCAACGATCAGCTCCTCCTCGGGCGCTGCGTCCTGGAGCCTCAGCCGGGCGCCTCGGCCCACCGCATCGTCTACGAGACGACGCTCCTCAGCGCCGATCTCGACCTGAGCGAGCTGGCGGTCACGCTGGCCGTGGTGGCCGAGCAGGCCGACGCCATGGACGATCTGCTTCAGGAGGGGCTCGGCGGCCTCCGCGCCGATCAGGTCGAGGCCCTCACCGCCCACCGCCGCCAGGAGGGCCCGCCGCCCTGCGACGTCCGACCCCTCCTGGCCCGCCTGGAGGCGCGCCAGGTCCCCGGCGTGCGCCAGATCGGCGCCGAGATCGCCCGCACCCTCCTCGCGGAGAGCCTGGAGGAGCTGCGCCTCCCCGTCACCCTCGACGCTGAGGGCAACGCCTGGTTCTCCTTCGGCTCCGCCCGCCTCTGCGCCCACCTCTGGGAGGACAACCGCGCCACCTGGCTCACCCTCTCCTCCCCCGTGCTCCGCAACCTGGAGCGGGTGGAGGGCGTCGCCGTCGCCCTCAACGATCTCAACCGGGCCATCCCCACCGGGGCCTTTGCGCTTCAGGAGGATCGGCATATCCTCCTCGTGCAGACCCTCCCCGCGGACGACCTGGCCGTGGAGGAGCTGGCCTACGCCCTGGTCACCCTGGGTGAGCTGGCCGACCACTACGACAACATCCTTCAGGAGAGCTTCGGCGGCCAGCTCGCCGCTGAACCCCGACCCACCCCATGACCCATGTCCTCCAGGAGCTGATCGCCCTCCTCGCCCTTGAAAAAATCGAGGAGAACCTCTACCGCGGCCCCAGCCAGGATCTCGGCTGGGGCACCGTCTTCGGCGGTCAGGTGCTCGGCCAGGCCCTCGCGGCGGCGGCCTACACCGTCCCCGCAGACCGCTTCGTCCACTCCCTCCACAGCTACTTCCTCCGCCCCGGCGACGTGAACCACCCCATCGTCTACGAGGTGGAGCGCATCCGCGACGGCGGCTCCTTCACCACCCGCCGCGTCGTCGCCATCCAGAGCGGTCGCCCCATCTTCAGCATGTCCGCCTCCTTCCAAGGCGAGGAGGTGGGCCTGGAGCACCAGGACGAGGCCCCCGACGCCCCCGACCCCGAGGACCTGCTCTCCGAGCAGGCCCTCCTCACCCGGATCGCGGACGGCATCCCCAAGCGCTGGCGCGCCCGCGCCCTCGCGGATCGCCCCATCGAGATCCGCCCCGTCGAGCCCGTCCACATCCTCGCCCCACGCCCCATGCCGCCTCACCAGCGCGCCTGGTATCGCGCCGCCGGGGAGCTGCCCGATGACCCGGCGCTCCACCGCTACCTCCTGGCCTACGCCTCCGACTTCTACCTCCTCCCCACCTCCATGCGCCCCCACGGCGTCACGGGCTTCACGCACCCCATGCACGTCGCCAGCATCGACCACGCCATGTGGTTCCACCGGCCCTTCCGCATGGATCAGTGGCTCCTCTACGTCATGGAGAGCCCCTCCGCCTCCGGCGGGCGCGGCCTCGTCCGCGGGCGCTTCTACGATCAGCAGGGGCGCCTCGTCGCCTCCACGATGCAGGAGGGGCTCATCCGCCTCAAGGCCGACCCGCCCAAGCCCTGATGAATGGGGGTCCGGGGGCGGCTCGCCCCCGGCCGCCGGAGGCAACCCGACCCTCAAGAAAACAAAAACAGCATAAATTTATATATAAATTTATGCTGTTTTTGTTTTCTCGACGAGGGTTTTCGAGAGCCTCCGGCGGCTGGGGGAAGCTCCCCCAGACCCCCATCACTCGATCTGCTTGGGAGGCAGCCCCGCGCCCCCCTCAGGCGCCTTGCTCGGCTTGGAGGCCGGCTTGGACTTCATCTCCTCGATCTCCTGCTGGAGACGATCCTTGACCGAGGCGCGCCGCGTCGGCGCCGCGCGCCGCACCGGCGCCGCCCGGCGCACCGGCGTCGCCTCGGGCGGCTCGGGCGGCGCCGTCGCCGCAGGCGTCGCCTCCGCGTCGGGGACCGCCTCGACCTCGGCCGCGTCCGCCTGCTCAGGCGCCGCGTCAGGCGCTGCCACCTCCGCCGCTCCGCCCTCCACGCCCGCGTCCGGGCCGCCCTCGCCTCCCTCCTCGTCGCCGCCCAGGAGCGCGAAGGCCGCCGCCGCGCCGCCCAACGCCAGCACGATCACCACCACCCCCGCGATCACCAGCCCGCTGCTGCCTCCGCCTGGACGCCGCACCGGATAGGAGTGCTCCGCCGAGAGATCGATCCCCATCCCGTCCCCGCTCGGGGGCGGCCCGATGGAGCCCGGCGCGAAGGTCGGCGCTGGCGCCCTGGAGGGGGGCGGTAACACCCCAGGCGACCACGACGCCCGCGGATCATCCGCCGCGCCCGGCGGGATCACCCCCAGCTCGAACGGCGCCGAGTCCATCCGCGGACGCGGCACCGGCGCAGGCACCGTGTCCGCGGGCGTCACAGGAGGCGGCGCGGCGGCGCGGGGAGACTCGGGCGGCGTCGCCGCCGGCATCGGCACCAGCGGCGGCCGCTGCTGCGCCGGGATCAAGCCCGAGTGCGTCGCCTCCACCGCCAGCTGCTCCAGCGCCATCGCAAACTCATGCACGCTCGCGTAGCGCGCGTCGGGGTGCTTCGCCAACGCCCGCGCCAGGATCGGCTCCACCTCCAGCGGCGCCATCCCCTCCGGGAGCCGCGTGTAGAGCGGCGTCGGCGGCTCCGTCACCTGGCGGTTGATCAGCTCCATCCGGTTGCCGCCCTGGATGGGCAGGTAGCCGCCGCTCAACATGTAGTAGAGCACGATCGCCAGCGCGTACTGGTCCGCCCGACCGTCCACCTCCCGACCCAGGCACTGCTCCGGGCTCATGAACTCCGGCGTCCCAAAGACCATCCCCGCATCCGTCAGCCGGCTCACCTCGCCGTCATCAATCAAGCGAGCAATGCCAAAGTCGAGGATCTTCGTGGCGTATCGACCGCCGCGACCCTCCACCAGCATGATGTTGTCTGGCTTCAGGTCGCGGTGGATCACCCCCTGCTGATGCGCCGCGTGCAGCGTGTCGCAGAGCTGGAGGATGACGTGCAGCGCCACCCCAAGCTCCAGGCGACCCCGACGCTCCACCAGCTCGTTGAGCGGGGTGCCGTCGATGTACTCCATGATGATGTAGAGCACGCCGTCGTCGGTCTGGCCGAAGTCGTTGAGCGACACCGCCCCGTGGTGCGTCACCCGGCAGGTCGAGCGCGCCTCGTTGAAGAAGCGACGCACCACCTTCTCGTCCCGGATCAGCCGCCGCGAGAGGAACTTCACCGCGACCTTCTGCCCAAGCTGCTCGTGCTCGGCCAGGTAGACCTCGCCCATGCCGCCGCTGCCGATCTTCTCCCGCACCCGGTAGCGCCCCGAGACGAGCGTCCCCACATAGGCGTCCTCCCGCGCCTTCCAGATCGGGGTGAGGTCCGCGCCGCACACGCCGCAGAAGTGCGCGCCCTCCTCCACCGAGGTGTCGCAGTAGGGACAGGTGATCGCCGCAGGGCTGCGCTCGGACGCCATAAGTCTACTCGCTGTCGGGGGCGACCTCGATCACCTTCGTCTTCATCTCCTGCTCCAGGATCTTGAACTGCACCCGGCGGTTCTCCTCCCGAGCCTTCTTCAGCGCCCCGCCCTTGAGCCCCTCGATCGGCACCGCAGGGACCTCCTCTCCGAAGCCCTTCGCGACGAGGCGGCCTTCTTCAATACCCTTGCCGATCAGGTACTTGCGGACGGACTCGGCGCGCTCCTGGCTCAGCTTCTGGTTGGCGCCGTCCGGGCCCACGTCGTCGGTGTGGCCCTGGACCTCCAGGCGCTTGATGCTGGGCGTCGAGCGGATCGTCTCGGACACCTCATCGAGCAGGCTGTAGGACTTCTTCTGGATGCTGGCCTTGCCCGTGTCGAAGAAGACCTTCTCCAGGATCTTGATCTCGTCGCCCACCAGGATGACGCGCTGCTTGCCGGGGCAGCCCTCAAAGCGCTTGCTCCCCGCGCGCAGCGGGCACTTGTCGTCCTTGTCGAGGACGCCGTCCTTGTCGTTGTCCAGCTCGGGGCAGCCGTCGGTGTCCTCGAAGCCGTCCAGGTCCTCCTGCTCGGCCGGGCACTTGTCGTCCTTGTCGAGGACGCCGTCGTTGTCGTTGTCGGGCTCGGGGCAGCCGTCGTCGTCCTGGAAGCCGTCCAGATCCTCGGGATCGTCGGGGCAGGGGTCGCGGTCGTTGGGGACGCCGTCCTTGTCGCGGTCGTCGTCCGGGCAGCCCCCCAGCTCCTTCGGCCCCGCCTCGTTGGGGCAGTTGTCCAGGCCGTCCAGGATGCCGTCGCGGTCGTTGTCCTCCTCCGGGCACCCGTCTCCGTCCTCGTAGCCGTCGAAGTCCTCCGACTCCGCCGGGCAGTCGTCCTGGGTGTCGAGGACGCCGTCCTCGTCGTTGTCCAGCTCGGGGCAGCCGTCCTCGTCCTTGAAGTTGTCCCGGTCCTCGGCGTCGTTGGGGCACTCGTCCTGGGCGTTGAAGATGCCGTCGCCGTCGTTGTCCGCGTCGTAGAGCGCGTAGCGCACGCCGCCCACCACGCGCCACCCCGGCGAGCCCACCCCCGGCGAGAGCCCGCCGCCGCCTGCAAGCTCCAGGTTCAGGCCGATGGGCGTCCGGAGCTTGATGCCGCCCAGCGCCTCCACCGGCGTCTCGTGGACGTTGTCGAAGAAGTCGTTGAAGCTCGTCGAGCCGAAGACGTCCGCGCCGATCAAGAAGGTCCCCGGCACGACCTCCACCTGAGCGCCCGCCGCGAAGAGGAGCTGATTGCGGATATCAATGTCCGCAAACGCCCGCCGCTCCTGGAAGTTCATCGACACGTTCATCGCGAGCAGCACCGGCCCGGCCTGCGTGTCCACGATCACGCCGGGGCGCCCGTAGAAGCTCCCCGCCGAGGTGAACCCCTCGGCGCTCCCCGTCGGGAAGCCCACCTGCACGAACGGCGCGATCCCCACCGGGTGCTCCGCCGAGTCCAGCAGCGTCACCTTGCCTCGCAGGCGCGCATCCCCCACCGTCGCGCCGCTGGCGGCGTCTGGCGAGATCGTGCCCCCGTCCACGCTGTTGACCAGGTAGACCGGCACCGCGACGCCGATCTCTGCGAGGTCAAAGAGCCCCAGCGCCAGCAGCACATCCCCGACCAGCTGGCCCTCGACGATCGGCACCTCGTCGCCGCTCTCCTCGAAGACCAGCACCAGCGGCTCGCTGGCGTAGTTGACCATCACGCCTGCGGAGAAGCCGAGGTGCCCCGAGGAGGTCGAGCCCTCCGTCGCGAAGATCCCGTAGGGGCTGGGGAGGGGCTGGAAGTTCTGGACGTCGATGGACGGCTCCGTGGGCCCATCGATGATGGCGTCTTGCGCCAACGCCGGGGCACACCACGCCACGAGGGCTGACAGGACCGCTGCTGAAGCGAAGCGCCTCACTCCCCGGATCATAGCTGGACTCCTCCTCAGATGGGACTCAACGCACCGGAACGCGAGCGGGATCATACGCAAGAAGCGCTGCGCGGGGCAAGATCCCGACCGGTCACCCGGGGAGGGTGACAGCGGCGCCTTGAAGTGTCTATCCTATTCGGGCCGCGCTTCCAACTCCCTGGTCAGCGGCTCGGGTTCACATGCGCGACTCCATGCACGGCTCCGGGGACTCCCTGGGGACCTACATCCTCCTGGGCGGCGGCGGCTGCCTCCTGGTCGTGCTGGCCCTGGGGCTCCTGGCGACCTGGGGCACCTGCGCCGCCGGGAGCGCCGTCGTCGAGGGCGTCCAGAGCAGCGGCCTGGAGCTGGCCGCTCCGGCGCAGGCCTTCCTCGACGCCACCGGGCGAGGCGCCTGGGACGACGCCTGGGCCATGACCTCCCCGGGGCTCCGCGAGCGCGTCCCCCGCGACGCCTTCGAGGCCTGGGTGCGCGAGCACGGGGATCTCCTGGTCGGCGGCACCGCCCGCGCGCTGGAGGAGCGCCAGGGCGGCCCGCGCCGCCGCCTCCTCACGGTCTCGATCGAGCGCGCCAACACCCAGGTCGGCGTCGTCACCTTCACCCTCCTCCGCCCCGAGGGGGGCCGCGGCCCCGCCGCAGGCTACCTGATCGACGATCTCCACGGGGGGCGCCCCGACCCCGCCCTGGAGGAGCAGCGCGTGATCCACGCCCTCCTGCTGGCCCACCTGCGCCAGATGAGCGCAGGCGACTTCGAGGCGGCCGCCGTCAGCTTCCCGCCTGACGGCGGCGCCCGCCAGGGCTTCCTCCTCTGGGCGGGCCTGGAGGGGGAGCGCTTCCGGGGCGCGCTCCCCCTCCTCGACCCCGCGCTCCTGCGCGGCGACCGCGCCGAGGTCCGCGTCACCCTCCGCGACCCCCCGACCCGCCAGCTGCGCCCCGGCGAGGTGCGCTCCACGCTGGAGCGCGGGGCGGAGGAGCGCTGGTGGATCACGGCGGCGCAGGTCGAGACCCCTCCGGCGCCGTAACCGCCGACCTCGCACAGCGAGTCGGCGGAACGGCCCCGGTCCCCCCCCTGACGGGGGACCCCCACCGGTCGCGGGGGACGGGTGGGATCGGGTGGGCGGCTGCGCGGCCGGGAGGCCGCGGGCGAGCGCAGGGAGCGGGGAGCGTCAGCGACGGCCCGACCGGTGGCGAGCGAGCGGAGCGAGGGAGGTCGGTGTCCCCCCGTCACGGGGGGGACCAGGGGCGTAACGTCCAGGCTTTGCCTG
>CAUJGC010000358.1 GCA_963169075.1 Myxococcota bacterium | reverse complement strand
GCTCGGGACGCTGCCGAGTCTGCTCATGATCGGCTTGTTCGCGCGCAAGGCCGGCAGCCGGACGGCGAGGCCGGGATTGCGGCGTGCCGCCGGTCTCGTGATCGCCTTGCTCGGCCTCTACGGGCTGGCTCAGCTCGCGCTGGCGACGGAGCGCGGTCGAAGCCTGCGGGGCCGAGGGGGGGTTGACGCGAGGCGAGGCGTGGCCTTCAATGCAGGGGTCGGCTGGGGTTGTGTGTGCGGCAGGGGTGCAGGAGAGGCGCGTGGTCAAGACACCGTTGACGTCGTATCAGTGGAAGCTCTTCTTCTTTCTGTCGGTGGCGTGTCTCTTCGAGGGGTACGACTTCTTCGCGCTCTCGCAGATCCTGCCGGAGCTTCGCCAGGAGTTCGGGCTCTCGGAGGGGGAGGCGGGGCTGATGGTGGCGGCGGTGAACGTGGGGACGATCGCGGCGTATGTGCTGATCCGCCAGACGGATCGGTGGGGTCGCCGTCGGCTCTTGATGGTGACGATCGCGGGGTACACGATCATGAGCGCGCTGACGGCGCTGGCGTGGGACGCGTGGTCGTTCACGGCGTTCCAGCTCCCGGCGCGGCTCTTCCTGATCGCGGAGTGGGCGGTGACGATGGTGTACGCGGCGGAGGAGTTCCCGGCGGATCGTCGCGGGATGGTGATCGGGGTGATCCAGGCGGCGAACAGCGTGGGGGCGGTGCTCTGCGCGGGGATCGTGCCGCCGCTCCTGAAGACGGACCTGGGCTGGCGGCTGGTCTATCTGATCGGGCTGCTGCCGCTGGTGGGGATCGCGTTCTGGCGCCGCGGCTTGAAGGAGACGGAGCGCTTCGAGGCGGCGCAGGCGTCAGGCGGCGGGGCGTCCAAGGGGCTGGGGTCGATCTTCGGGGTGCTGAAGACGGGTCACCTGCGGCGGATCGTGCAGCTTGGGGTGATCTGGAGCCTGACGTACCTGTGCACGCAGACGGCGATCACGTTCTGGAAGGAGTTCGCGCTGGCGGAGCGGGGCCTGACGGCGGCGGACGTCGGGCAGATGATCCCGCTGGCGGCGGTGGTGTCGATGCCGGTGGTGTTCGCGGCGGGGAAGCTCATCGACACGCTGGGGCGCCGGTGGGGGGCGACGGTGATCTTTGTGAGCTGCTCGGTGTCGGTGGTGGCGATGTACCAACTGGAGGGGAAGTGGGCGCTGACGGGGATGCTGATCCTGGGGATCTTCGGGGTGAGCGCGGTGCTGCCGGTGCTGAACGCGTTCACGACGGAGCTTTTCCCGACGCGGGTGCGGAGCGACGCCTTCGCGTGGGCCAACAACATCCTGGGGCGGGTGGGGTATGTAGGGGCGCCTTTCCTGGTGGGGGTGATGGCGGAGTCGCTGGGGTGGGGGCTCTCGGTGTCGCTGACGGCGCTGGGTCCGGCGCTGGCGCTGGCGCTGATCTGGCTCTGGCTGCCCGAGACGAGCGGCCTGGAGCTGGAGGCGATCAGCGGCGACGAGGGGGAGGCGCGGTGATGGGTGGGGTGACGCGGCGGGGGTTTCTGGGGGGCGTGGGGGCGTCGGCGCTGCTCTCGGGGTGCGCGCTGGCGTGGGAGGGGCCGCTCCTGAACGGCTGCCTGCGCCCCGAGGCGCTGCCCGCCTGGGCGGCGGAGCACCCGGCGGTGGCGGGCGCCTTCGAGGGGCTGGAGGCGCGGCGGCTGCTGGATGTCCACGCGCACCTGCTGGGGATAGGGGACGGGGGCTCAGGGGCGTGGGTGAACCCGGCGATGTTGAGCTGGACGTCGCCGGGGAGCCGGGTGCGCGGGCGGCTCTACATGAACGCGGCGTGCGTCGAGGACGCCCCGGCGGGCGGGCTGGACGCGGCGTATGTGGGGCGGCTGCGCCGGCTGCTGGAGGGGATGCCTGCGGGGTATCGGGTGCTGGCGCTGGCGTTTGAGGGCTACCACGACGCGTCGGGGGCGCTGGTGCGCGAGGAGACGCCCTTTCATGTGCCGGACGGGTGGGCGCGCCGGGTGGCGGGGACGTGGCCGGAGCGCTTCGTGTGGGCGGCGTCGATCCACCCCTACCGGGAGGACGCGGCGGCGGCGGTGGCGGCGGCGCGGGCAGGCGGGGCGTGGGCGGTGAAGTGGCTGCCGGCGTCGATGGGGATCGACCCGGCGTCGCCGCGCTGCGATGGCTTCTATGAGGCGCTGGCGGCCTCGGGGATGGCGCTCTTGAGCCACGCGGGATCGGAGGAGGCGGTGGCGGCCCACGGGGGGGATCTGGGGAACCCGCTGCGGCTGCGTCGCGCGTTGGAGCGCGGGGTGCGGGTCATCGTGGCGCATTGCGCCTCACAGGGGGTGGCGGAGGATCTGGATCGGCGCTCGGGGGCGCCCGTGGAGACGTTCGCGCTCTTCGGGCGGATGATGGAGGAGGGGCACGGGGAGCGGCTGCTCGGGGAGGTGTCGGGGACGGCGTTCAGCAACCGGGTGGGGGCGCCGCTGGCGCGGCTGGTGCGGGAGGAGGGGTGGCACGGGCGGCTGCTCTACGGCTCGGACTACCCGCTGCCGGGGGTGATGCCGCTGACCTCCTTCGAGCGGCTGGAGGCGGGCGGCTTCCTGACGGCCTCCGAGACGCGGGCGCTGGCGGCGCTGCGCGAGCACAACCCGCTCCGCTTCGACTTCGCCCTCAAGCGGGCGCTGCGCCAAGGCGAGGTGGGCTTCGCGGCGTCGGTCTTCGAGGGGGCGCGCCTCCTGGCGCTGGATGACGCTTAGGGCAGGGGGTGGAGTAGATGGGG
>CAUJGC010000357.1 GCA_963169075.1 Myxococcota bacterium | reverse complement strand
GACGAGGGCGGCGCGGCGGCCCGCCTCGACCTGGGCGCGGAGGTGGCGGAGGTGCTTGAGGGCGCGCTGGCTTGGGGCGTCGGGCCAGCAGACGGCCCGGCCTCGGCGGAGGGCAGCCGCCTTGACCTCGATGAGGACCGGGGCGGCGTCCTCCGGGGTGAGGAGGAAGTCGAGGCGGGCGTCCCCGCGCGTCACCTCCGCCTGGAGGGCGTGGGGGGTGTCCGGAGGCAGGAGGTCGGGCAGGGCGCCCGCCTGCAACGCCAGCGGGAGGAGCGCGTTGGCGCGGGCCGGGACCAGGTGGACGAAGGCGCCGGGCGTCTCCGCCAGGACGACGCTCCAGGGCAGGCGCCGGGGCGGCGGGAAGGGGCCCTCCAGCCAGAGGCGGCGCCCGGGCGTGAGGAGGTCGGTGAGGCGGCCCGGATCGGGGAGGTGGCACTCCACGTTGGCGTCGTCGGCTTCGAGGCGGCAGCGGACCGCGAAGCGGTGGGGGCGCTCGACGAAGCGGGCGGGGGTGAGGGGGCGAGGGAAGGGGAGGAGGAGTTCCATGGAGGCTCGGCGGGGGTTGACGCGCTGGCGCAGGGCGGGTCATACCTCACGGCGACGCGGCGCAGCGCGCCGCCTGATGCACCGGAGCGCCGCCCATGTCCAAGCCCGATCCCTTCGCCATCCCCGAGCCGCCCGCGCCGCCTCGTCAGATCTTCGTCAACCGCACGCTGAACCTGCGGCGGCTGCAGGCGATCGGGTACGACATGGACTATACGCTGGTCCACTACCATGTGCACGCCTGGGAGGCGCGGGCCTTCCACTACATGCAGCAGCGGATGGTGCAGCAGGGGTGGCCGGTGGGGCACCTGACCTTTGACGCCGAGGCCGTGATCCGGGGGCTGATCATCGACACCGAGCTGGGCAACCTGATCAAGGTCAACCGCTTCGGCTATGTGAAGCGCGCGCAGCACGGGACGCGGCTGCTGGACTACGAGACGCAGCGCCGCACCTACGCCCGGACGGTGGTGGATCTGGCGGACTCGCGCTGGGTCTTCCTCAACACCTTCTTCTCGGTGTCGGAGGCGCACATGTACGCCCTGATGGTGGACATGCTGGACGCCGGGGAGCTGCCGCTGGCGCGGGGGGGGTACGACGACCTCTACAAGACGGTCCGGGACAACCTCGACGCGGCCCACATGGAGGGGCAGCTCAAGGCCGACATCATGGCCGATCCCGAGAGCTATGTGGCGCTGGACCCGGACACGCCGCTGGCGCTGCTGGACCAGCGCGACGCAGGCAAGAAGCTGATGCTGATCACCAACTCGGGGTGGGAGTTCACGCGTCGCATGATGGCCTACGCCTTCGACCGCTTCCTCCCCGCAGGGACGACGTGGCGCGATCTCTTTGAGCTGGTGATCGTCTCGGCGCGCAAGCCTGCGTTCTTCCTGGAGCGCGCGCAGCTCTTTGAGGTCGTGAGCGACGATGAGCTGCTCCGCCCGGCGTCGCTGCCGCTGGAGAAGGGGCGGATCTACTTTGGCGGGAGCGCCTCGCTGGTGGAGGAGGCGGTGGGCTGCTCGGGCGGGGACATCCTCTATGTCGGGGATCACGTCTACGGCGACGTCCACGTGTCCAAGTCGGTGCGGCGCTGGCGCACCGGGCTGATCGTCCGGGAGCTGGAGGGCGAGCTGGAGGCCCTCCAGGGCTTCCGCGCCGAGCAGGGCGAGCTGACGCGGCTCATGGAGGAGAAGGTGCGCCAGGAGTACCGGATGTCGCAGCTCCGCCTCAACCGCGAGCGCTTCCTGGCCGGGCGCGCCGACTTTGAGGTGGAGCTGCCGACGCTGGACGCCGAGATCGCCCGGGTGCGGGAGGGCATCGTGGCGATCGATGAGCAGATCCGCCCGCTGGCCCTGGGCTCGCAGCTCCTGGGGAGCCCGCGCTGGGGGCTCCTGATGCGCTCGGGGAACGACAAGAGCTACTTCGCGCGCCAGATGGAGCGGCACGCCGACATCTATACGTCGCGGGTGTCGAACTTCCTCTTTGAGACGCCCTTCGTCTACCTGCGCTCGCACCGGGGGAGCCTCCCCCACGACGGAGGGGCGCTGCCCAACCCGCACAACACCGATTGAGCGCGGGCCGCAGGCGCGCTATGCTGGGGGGATGATGCGGCGTAGGCGCCGCGCCCCCTCGATGCAGGCTGTCCTATGAAGCGCTCGTCTCCTGCCCTCCTCGTCGCGGTGCTCCTCCTCCTGCTGGGGACGCCGGCCTGCTTGAGCACCTTCGACGCCGAGGGGGTCGAGCTGACCTCCGGCGCAGCGCCGGAGGTCAACAACAACCCGGTCAACAACAATCCGGTCAACAACAGCCCGAATAACAACGCGCCGATCAACAACAACCCGGTCAACAACAACCCGGTCAACCACAGCCCGGTCAACAACAGCGCGTCCTGCACGGATCGAGACGGCGACGGTGCGCCGTCCGGGGCGTCGTGCGCCGAGGGGCTTCGGGTGGACTGCGACGACGCCGACGCGTCGCGCTCCCCGTTCGAGGTGGAGCTGTGCAACGGGCTGGACGAGGACTGCGACGAGGTGGCCGACGAGGGGGTGAGCGCGCCGACCTGCCCGCTGCGGGAGGGGGTCTGCCTGGGGTCGCGCAAGCCCTGCCTCGGGGCGTCGGGCTTCGGGGCGTGCGGCGCGGCGGAGTACGGCGACGCCTGGGTGGAGGAGGAGGACAACCTGTGTGACGGCCTCGACAACGACTGCGACGGGCAGACCGACGAGGGCTGCGCCTGCGAGGAGGGAGACACCCAGCTCTGCGGCAGCGACGAGGGCGCCTGCGCGCCCGGCGCGCAGACCTGCGAGGGGGGAGCCTGGGGGGCGTGCCTCGGCGCCACCGGGCCGCAGGATGAGGTCTGCGATGGCGTGGACAACGACTGCGACGGCCAGGTCGACAACGACCTGGAGGCCCCGTTCTGCGCGCTCCAGGCCGGGCTCTGCCAGGGGAGCCGCGCCACGTGCCAAGGCGAGGCCGGCTGGACCGCCTGCGGCGCAACAGAGTACGGCGACGCCTGGGTCCAGGACGAGGCGGCGCGCTGCGACGGCCTCGACAACGACTGCGACGGCACCCGCGACGAGGGCTGCGCCTGTGTTGACGGCGAGAGCCGCGCGTGCGGCACCTCCGTCGGCGCCTGCGAAGAGGGCTCCCAGCGCTGCGATGGCGGCGCGTGGGGGGCGTGTGAGGGCGCCGTGGGGTCGATGCCTGAGGTCTGCGACGGCATCGACAACGACTGCGACGGCGTCGTGGACGATGTGCCGCAGACCACCGCCGGGTGCGCGGGGCTGGCTGGCGCGGGCGCGAGCTGTCTGCAAGGGGCTTGCGTCTATGCGTGCAGGCCCGGCTATGTGGACGTGAACGCCGACCTGGAGACGTTGACCTCCGACGGGTGCGAGTGCCCGATCCAGGCCGAGGTCTGCGACGGCGCGGACAACAGCTGCGACGGGCTGGTGGATCTGGACGATCCCCGGGTGGATCGTCGGACGTGCCTGGAGCAGGTCCTCCTCCCGATCTCGCCGCTCGGCGAGCCGGAGGTGTGGCCGGAGCCTGTGCTGGAGAATCAGCACGTCCAGCGCCGCTTCCGGCTGGGCCGCGAGGCCTGCGGGCTGAGGACGCCGGTCAGCGCGGCGGTGGGCACGACGGCGGTCTGCTATGTCGGCGCCGACGACGCGGTGTGGTGCGCGGGCACCGTGGGCTCGTTCTCCTCGCCGGGGCGCTTCGCGCGCGTCACCGCGCTGGGTGAGGCGAGCGGCGGTCCCAGCCGCGGGCGACCCATGCAGGTGATGATGAGCGAGGGCAACCTCTGCGCGGTCTACACCTCCGGCGAGGCGTGGTGCATGGGGGACAACGCGGCGGGGGAGTTCGGGATCGGGCGGACGCGGGGCGCCACCTCCCCGGTGCGCTGGGGTCGGGGCAACATCGGCGGCAGTGTCCTGGACGACATCATCTACCTGGTGAGCAACGGCGCGGGGGAGTATTGCGCCATGGCCGACACGGGCTCCATCGCCTGCGCCGGCGCTGTGAGCGGGCCGACCGCCCGCCGCGGCGCCGAGCTGCCTGAGCGCCGCTTCGCTGGCCTCGAACCCCCGAGCGCCGCGCTGCGGATGGTCTTGAGCGGAGAGTCCATCCTCCTGGACAGCGCCGACGTCCTCCGGGTGTCCGGGGGCTCGCCGGGGTGCCTGCTCAACGCGGAGGGCGAGCTGCGCTGCGGGCGCGACACCTGGCCCGCGACCTCCCCGCCGGATGCTCCTCGCCTCGTCGATGGCGCCGAGGTCAACGGCGCCGACGTGGAGGTGTGCTGGCTCAACGACATCGGAGAGGTCTGGTGCGTGCGCGCCACCTCCCAGCTCGGCCTCCTCCGGCGCGCCTTTGAGGGAAGCGGCCCTGCACCCTCCAAGCTCGGGGTCGCGCTTCACCTGGCGGCCCACAACGGAGAGGACGCCGTCTGCGCCGTCATGGACACCGGCGCCCTCTGGTGCCTGGGCGACAACCCCGGCGGACGCCTCGGGATGACCCGCGAGCGCCTGGCCTGGCCCGGCGTCGAGGTCGCGCCGCCTGGCTCGGTCAGGACGTCGGATTGCCGGTGACCCCCCCGGCCCCGTAACCGCCGACTGCGCTTCGCTTCATCGGCGGAACGGTGCCGGTCCCCCCCGTGACGGCAACCCCCCCGGCCCCGTAACCGCCGACTTCGCTTCGCTTCATCGGCGGAACGGTGTCGGTCCCCCCCGTGACGGGGGGACACCGACGGGTCGCTGGGGGACGGATCGCGAGGGGTGGCGAGCGAGCGGAGCGAGGGAGGCCGGGTGGCGAGCGAGCGCAGCGAGGGAGGTCGGTGCCCCCCGTCACGGGGGGGGCCGGGGGCGTTCGTCTGGCCGAGCAGGCCAGACGTTACGCCCCCGGGGGGGTCACCCGTCTCAGCGCCCACCCTCCCGCTGCCAGCGGCGCGATCAGGAGCGCGGCCAGCGCGAGGGCCGGGGGGAGCGCCTGGGCCTGGACCAGCAAGGCGAGGAGCGTCCACGCCAGGAGCCAGCCGCCGCCGAGGACGACGAGGCGGAGGAGCGCGCTGGCGAGCGAGGGGCGCGCGGCGTCGCGGGCAGGCAGCGCCCAGAGTGGGAGGAGCCCGAGGAGCGCCAGCGCGCGGGCGAGCCAGGAGGCCCGCCCCTGGAGCGGCGGCGGGGCGGGCGCGGCGAGGTGAGGCGCCGGGGTGGCCTGGAGCCTGGCGGGATCGAGGAGCCACGCGGCGGCGTCGCGCTGGACGCGCCAGCGCCCGTCGTCGGTGAGGACGGCGCGGGGGGAAGGCGGCGAAGGCGGCGGCGGCGCTGCCGCCAGGGCCGCCGCCAGCGCCAGCGCCAGGAGGCCGCCTGCGGCGGCGATGGGCAGGAGGAGGCGCGGCGGCGACCAGCCCAGGAGGCTCCAGGCCGTCCAGGCGCCGCGGGCGCGGGCGCCTGCCAGCGCCGCGACGGCGGCGATGAGCGGGACCAGCGGGCCGACCTCGTCGAGGGCGCGCAGCGCGATGGGCAGCAGCGCGGACGGGTCGCGCCGCTCCAGCGCCTCGACGGCGGCGATGAGGAGCGGCAAGGCCAGGCCCAGCGGGGCGGCGCGGAGGGTGTCTGCGCCGAGCCGCCAGGGCGAGGGGGCGTCAGGCGTCCTCCAACCCATAGCGGCTCAGCTTCTTCCAGAGGGTCGTGCGGTTGATGCCCAGGATGCGGGCCGCGTGGGAGCGGTTGCCCTGGCAGCGCCGGAGGACGTGGAGGATGTGGCGTCGCTCGACGTCCTCCAGCGTGAGGTCTTCAAAGGGGTAGTCGCCGGTGGGAGGTGGGGCGCCTTCGGCGCCGTCGAGCCAGAGGTCCTCCGGGGTGATGGCGTCCTCCGGGGCCAGGGTGGCCGCGCGCAGGAGGACGTTGCGGAGCTGGCGGACGTTGCCCGGCCAGGCGTAGCCCTGGAGGGCCGCCAGCGCGCGCGGGGTGAGGTGGACGCCGGGGCGTCCGATGCGCTCCCGGAGGTCGTGGAGGAAGGCGTCGGCCAGCGGCTCGATGTCGTCGCGGCGCGCGCGCAGCGGCGGCACCTCCACGCGGAAGACGTTGAGGCGGTAGAAGAGGTCCTCACGGAAGGCCCCGGCCTGGACGTGGGCCTCCAGGTCGCGGTGGGTCGCGGCGATCACGCGGACGTCTACCTTGACGCCCCGGACGCCGCCGACGGGCTTGATCTCGCCCTCCTGGAGCACCCGCAGGAGCTTGGGCTGCAAGGCCAGGGAGAGATCCCCGATCTCGTCCAGGAAGAGCGTCCCGCCGTCGGCGTACTGGAAGAGCCCCGCCTTCTGCTGGTTGGCGCCGGTGAAGGCGCCCTTGAGGTGCCCAAAAAGCTCGGACTCCATCAGCGAGTCCACCAGCGCCGAGCAGTTCACCGGCGCAAAGAGGCGGTCGCGGCGCGGGCTGTGCTGCCAGACGGCCCGCGCCACCAGCTCCTTGCCCGTCCCCGACTCCCCCGTGATCAACACCGTGGCCTGCGCGCGGGCGATGCGGCGCAGCTGCGCGAAGAGCGCCTTCATCGACGCCGAGCGCGCGACGAGCCCGCCGAAGCGCTCCACCTCGTCCTCGGCGGCGGCCTCCAGCGCGCTGCCGGAGAGGGGGGCCGTCCAGCCTGCCAGGGCCTCCTTGACGGCGTCGCGCAGCTCGATGGGGGTGAAGGGCTTGGTGAGGTAGTTCCGCGCGCCCTGCTTCATCCCCTCGACCGCGGTCTCCAGGGTGGGGTAGCCGGTGATGAGCATGACGCGGACATCGTCATCCAGGGCGCGGACGGCGCTGATGAAGGCGAGCCCGTCCATCGGCTTCATCCGCACGTCGCTGATCACCAGATCAAAGGGCGCCCCCTCCGCCTGCGCCGCGCTCAGGCGGCGCAGGGCGGCCTCGCCGTCGCCCAGCGCCTCGACCAGATAGCCCGAGCGCCGCAGCACATCCCCGCAGAGCTTGCGGATGCCGTGCTCGTCGTCCACGATCAAGAGGCGCGGGCTGGTGGGGCGGCTGCTCATGCAGGGCTCCGGCTCAGAGTAGAGGAGAGAAGAGGCGGCTGGTGTTCTCGGCCAGCCGCCGGGGCATGGAGCGCTTGAGGACCTCGCTCAAGGCGATCTCGTCGCTCTGGGCCAGGTCTTCAAAGAAGATGCCCTCCAGGCGGCGGGCCAGGAGGGTCGAGTAGAAGAGGGCGTTCACCTCGAAGTTCAGCTGGAAGGAGCGCACGTCCATGTTGCAGCTCCCCACCGTCCCCCAGAGGCCGTCCACCACCATCGCCTTCGCGTGCAGCATCCGCGGGGCGTACTCGAAGATGCGGACCCCCGCCAGGAGCAGCTCCTCATAATACGACCGCCCCGCCAGCCTGACCAGCATATGATCGATGCGGCGCGGGAGGATGATGCGGACGTCCACCCCGCGCTGGGCCGCCGCGACGAGGGCGGCGACCAGCGCCTCCGTGGGGACGAAGTAGGGCGTCATCGCCCAGACCCGCTCGCGCGCCTGGGTGATGGCCGTGAAGAAGATGTGGTGGAGCGCGGGCCACTCCTGATCGGGGCCGCTGGCGACGATCTGCACCAGCGCGTCGCCCCGCAGCTGGGGCCGGGGGAAGTGCTCGTCGCGCAGGAGATCCTCGCGGGTGGCGAAGAGCCAGTCCTCGCAGAAGGTCTCCTGGAGGTCCAGCACCGCCGGCCCCTCCAGGCGGAGGTGGAGGTCGTGGAAGGCGTCGCCGCCGCCGCTGCTCCCCAGGCCGCTGTAGCAGTCCCCGATGTTGAGCCCGCCCGTGAAGCCCACGCGCCCGTCGATCACCGCGATCTTACGGTGGTTTCTGAAGTTGATGTCCAGCTGGCGCAGGCTGAGGCGCGTGGAGATGAAGCGGGCGACCTGCCCCCCCGCCGCCTCCAGCGGCGCAAAAAGCGCCCGCCCCGCCCCGAAGGAGCCCACCGCGTCCACCAGCACCCGCACCTTCACGCCGGCGCGCGCGCGCTCCACCAGCGCGTCGATGATCTGGCGCCCCGTCTCGTCCGGCTCGAAGATGTAGTACTCCAGGTGGATGTGCTGCCGCGCCCCCCGGAGCGCGGCCAGGAGGGCGGGGAACTTCTCCGCGCCGTCCCGCAGCACCTCCACCCGGTTCCCCTGGGTCAGCGCCGACGCGTGCAGGGCGTGCGCCTGGCGCGCCAGGCCCTGCCCCAGCGGGTGCAGCTGCTCCGCCACCTCCTCGTCCCGCACCCGGAAGCGCGCGCGCCCGCCCCGCACCTCCGCCAGCCCGTCCCGCATCCGCCGCCGCGCCCGCCGACGACGCCGCACCCGGCGCTCCATGCGCGTCTTGCCGATCAGGAAGTAGAGCAGCACCCCCACATAAGGCACCCCCACCAGCGCCAGGATCCACGCGATCGTGCTCACCGCCGGGCGGCGGCTGTTGATGGCCGACGGCACCCAGAGCAACCCCAGGACCATCCCCGGCCAGAGCACGTTGACCACGATCATCTCCAGCTCCAAGCGCCCTCCTGCTGCTGCGTCGTCGCGGGTGGCGTCGCCTCCTGGCTGTGCCCTCGTCTATTGTGAACCCGCCTCCCCGGCGCGGCAAGCCTGCGAGGCTTGACCCCCCCTGGAACCTGCACCATACTCTCGCCCCACCCACGCGCGCCCCGAAGGCGCGCCCCCTGGACCCCTGGCCCGGAGCGGCACGATGCCCCACCCCGCCCCCACCACCCGCCGCCTCCTCAGCGTCGCCCTCGCCACAGGCCTCCTCGCCTGCGCCGCCCCGGCCCTCGCCCAGCAGGTCAAGGTCAAGACCGCCCCCGCCGAGGCGCCGACGCCCCCCGCCAAGACCCCCGAGCAGCTCCTCCTGGAAGCCAAGGCGCAGGGCCTGGAGGGCAAGGAGGCCTGGCGCGAGGCCCTCGACCTCTGGCAGCAGCTCTTCCAGAGCACCGCCGACCCCGAGGCCGCCGCACACCTCGCCCTCTGCTACGAGCGCCTCGACGAGCCCTCCCTCGCCGCCGCCATGCTCCAGCTCGCCATCGCCTCCCCGCTCACCCCCGAGCCCCGGCGCGCCGCCCTCCAGCAGCGCCTCGACGCCGCCAACCTCCGCGTCCAGGCCTACGCCCAGGCCCGCGCCCTCCAGAGCGACGGGCGCCTCGACGACGCCCACGCCGCCTGGACCGCCCTCTACGACCAGCACCGCGGCGCCACCGCCCTCGCCGCCATCGCGCGCCTCCACCACGCCCAGGGACGCCACCAGGAGGCCGCCGACACCTGGCGCCGCCTCCTCGACCAGCACCCCCTCACCCACGAGGCCGAGGCCGACGCCCGCGCCCGGCTCCAGGAGGCCCAGGACGCCCTCGCCGCCGCCGCGCCGCCCACGCCGCCCCCCGCCGAGGAGCCCCCCGTCTCCCTCGAAGGTGACGTCCGCCTCATCCCCCTCCCCGAAACGCCCGCCCACCCCCGCGACACCGGCTGGACCGCCACCAAGATCACCGGCTTCAGCCTCCTCGGCTTCGGCATCGCGGGCGCCCTCTCCGGTATCGGCATCGACGTCTACGCCCAGGGCAAGATCGACGAATACACCGACGCCATCGCCGCCGGAGAGACCCCCCAGCAGCTCGACGCGCGCCAGGAGGACATCAGCGACCTCCAGGACGCCGTCGTCTTCACCTACCTCGGCGGCTTCGTCAGCGCCGGCGTCGGCGCCGTCCTCCTCTTCATCGCCTACTCCGACTGCCCCGCCCCTGTCAAAGACACCCCGCCCCCCGAAGACAAGACCGCCGGGCCTCGCCTGGACGTCGGCCTCGGCACCGTTCACTTCACCATGCCCTTCTGATGATCTGCGCGCCAACCCCCCCGGCCCCGTAACCGCCGACTGCGCTACGCTTCATCGGCGGAACGGGTCCGGTCCCCCCCGTGGCGGGGGGACACCGACCACGCACCGCGCGCCCCCGGTCGGGGCGGGGCGCGCCCCGGCGGTGCCCCCCCGGCACGGGGGGGGCCGGG
>CAUJGC010000356.1 GCA_963169075.1 Myxococcota bacterium | reverse complement strand
GGGGGGGTTGGGGGTGGGGGCGGGGGCTTCGGGGGGGGGCGCCTCGGGATCGGGGGCCTCGGGATCGGGGAGGGGGGCCAGCTTGAAGGCGCTGCGCCAGGTGATGCGGACGGGGACGGGGACGCCGCCGGCCTCGGCGGGGGTGAAGCGGTAGGCGCGGGCGGCCTCCAGGGCGGCCTCCTCGAAGCCCAGGCCGGGGTGGGCGGAGGGGGTGACGACCTCGACGGCGGCGACGCGGCCCTCGGCGTCGATGTCGATCTGGAGGAGGACCTCCGCCTCCAGGCGGAGGTCGAGGGCCTGGGGGGGGTAGGCCGCCGGGGGGGCCTCGACGACCTCGGGGAGGCGGGTGATGGGCTCCTCGTCGACGGGGCCCTCTTCGACGGGGCCCTCTTCGTCCTCCTGGGCCGCGGCGAGGGCGGGGAGGAGGGTGAGGAGGAGGGCGAGGAGGGTGGAGGCGAGGGGGCGGCGGGCGCTGCCCGCACGCGCCAGGGGGCGAACCCCCTGGACCCCGTTCCTGGGGAGGTGGGTGGGCATGGTGGAGCCTGGAGGGGGTTGGGAGAGGCCTGGGTGCCTCATGGCGCGTCGGAGGATGCCTGAAGGTGCGGTGATGTGCAACGCGCCGCGTCTTGTGGTGACGATGCCGCATCGGTAGAGTGCGGTGCGGTGGAGAGGAAGGCGGCTGGGAGGTGGCGGGATGAGCGATGAGAAGAAGACGGCAGCGCCGGTGTCCAAGACGCAGCGCTTCTTGAAGCTGGCCGGGATGACGGCCTCGGTCGCCGGAGACTACGCGAAGTCGCGGATCAAGTCGGTGTTCCAGGACAAGGAGCAGGCCGAGGCCGAGCGGACCGCCGCCCACGCCTCCAGCGGCCAGCGCATCGCGGAGACGCTGGGGGAGCTGAAGGGCGTGGCGATGAAGATCGGCCAGATGGCCTCGGTGGCGGGGGACGTCCTGCCGCGGGAGCTCTCCTCCGCGCTGGTGTCGCTCCAGAAGGAGGCGCCGCCGATGTCCTACGAGGTCATCGCCAGCCAGATCGAGGCCGAGCTGGGGGCGCCCCCCGAGCTGCTCTTCGCCCGCTTTGATCGGACCCCCTTCGCCTCGGCCTCCATCGGCCAGGTCCACCGGGCCTGCACCGACGACGGGCGGGAGGTGGTGGTCAAGGTGCAGTATCCGGGGGTGGACACCTCGGTGGACTCGGACCTGATGCACCTCAAGGTGGCGCTGAAGGCCAGCGGCCTGATCAAGATGGACCGCAAGAGCTTCAACGTCGTCTTCGACGAGATCCGCGCCCGCCTGGTCGAAGAGCTGGACTACTGCAACGAGGCCGATAACGTCCGCCTCTTCCACGACTTCCATAAGCAGCACGACTGGGTCGTCACCCCGGAGGTCATCGGGGAGCGCAGCGCCAAGCGGGTGCTCACCCTGAGCTGGGAGCCCGGGGACAACATCAACGAGCTGGACAACCTCGGCTACTCCCAGCGCGCCATGGACACCATCGGCGCCAACCTCGTCCGCCTCTTCTTGACCCAGGCCTTCGAGCTGCGCGCGATCCACGCCGACCCCAACCCCGCCAACTTCGCCTTCCACCCCGACGGGCGGGTCGTCCTCTACGATTACGGCTGCGTCAAGCGCCTCGACGCCCAGATCCTCAAGGACTACGCCGCCACCGCCTGGGCCGCCTTCACCGAGGACTACCAGGCCCTCGACGACGGGCTCCGCGCCCTGGGCGCGCGCCCCGACGGCTCCCCGGCCCTCCCCCCCGAGTTCTACAAGCCCTGGCGCGACACCCTCCTCGCCCCCTTCATCACCGAGGGCCCCTTCGACTACGGCGCCTCCACCGTCCACGACGACGTCAAGCGCCTGATCCCGGGCGCCCTCAAGCACATCAACGACTTCCAGCCCGTGGCGGAGGTCGTCTTCATGGACCGCGTGATCGTGGGGCACTACGGCACCATGCGGACCCTCGGCGCCAACATCCCCATCCGCGAGCTGGTCCTCCCCTATGTCCGACCCGAAGGCGCCTGAGCGCCGCCTCGGCGCCCTGGGCGCCCTCGTCTGGGACACCATCCACCCCTGGCCCCCCGGCGCGCCGCCGCGCCAGACCTGGGGCGGCATCGCTCACGCCCTCCGCGCCCTGAGCGCCGCCCTCCAGCCCCCCTGGCGTCTGGTCCCCCTGGCCTGGGTCGGCCCGGAGCGCGCGGCGGAGGCCGCCCACCTCCTCCGGGGCCTCCCGGCCTGCGCCCCGGGCGCCGCCTTCGCGCCCTCCCCGCTCCCCACCAACCAGGTCACCCTCCGCTACTACTCCCCTGACGAGCGCCACGAGTCCCAGCTCGCCCTCATCCCCCCCTGGACCCCCGAGGACCTCCTCCCGCGCGTCGCCGCCCTGGACGCCCTCTACATCAACTTCCTCTCGGGCCTGGAGCTGGAGCTGCCCACCCTGGAGACCCTCCGCGCCGCCTTCCCTGGCTTCATCTACGCCGATCTCCACTCCCTCACCCTCACCCGCGAGCGCCCCGACCTCCCCCGCGCCCTCCGCCTCCCCCCCGACGCCCTCCGCTGGCTCGCCTGCTTCGACGCCGTCCAGGCCAACGCCGCCGAGGCCGCCCTCTTCGAGCCCCTCGGCGGCCTCCCCCACCTCCAGGCCGCCCTCCCCCCCCCGCGCCTCCTCGCGATCACGCGCGGCGCCCAGGGCGCCACCCGCTACCCCCGCGACGCCCCCAACCAGCCCTGGCGCCTCCTCCGCGCCGCCCCGCCCCAGGTCGTCCTCTGCGACCCCACCGGCTGCGGCGACACCTTCGGCGCCACCCTCTGCGCCCACCTCCTCGCCTCGACCCCCCTGGAGGACGCCCTCCGCGTCGCTCAGGAGGCCGCCGCAGCCAAAGCCGCGACCCCCCCGGCTGCGTAACGTCCTGCTCCGCTGCGCTTCACAGGACGAACGCAGCCGGCCCCCCCCGTGACGGCA
>CAUJGC010000355.1 GCA_963169075.1 Myxococcota bacterium | reverse complement strand
GAGATGGCCTCGCTGAGGAGGCGGTCGGGGGTGTCGACGCGGAAGGCGAAGGAGTTGGTGAGGTAGCGCTGGGTGGCCTGAAGCTCGTCGGCGGTGAGGGGGTTGGCGCGGAGGTCTTCGTAGAGCTGGATGAGGAGGTGGAGGGTCTTGATGGCGTCCTCGGCGGCGGGGTAGGTCCAGAGGGTGAAGGTGCCCGCCATGGGGTCGAGGTCGAGGTCGCTGTAGGCGCCGTAGGAGAGGCCGCGCTTGTCGCGGACCTCGTGGTTGAGGCGCGCGGTGAAGGTGCCGCCGAAGAGGGTGTTGACGACCTCCAGGGCGATGGCGTCGGGGGTGTCGTCGGTGGGGGCGAGGTGGCCGAGGAGGATCTGGTTCTGGGTGCGCCCGGGCTTATCGACGAGGAGGATCTGGCGCCCGCGGATGTGGGGCAGCTCGGGGAGGGCGAGGGGCGGGGGTGCGCCTTGCGGGATGGCGTGGAAGTGGCGCTTGAGGAGGTCTTCGACCTCGGCGCGGGTGAGGTCCCCGGCGAAGCCGAAGATGAGGTTCTGGCCGACGACGTGCTGCTTGTAGTGGGCCTGGATGTCCTGGAGGGTGACGGCCTCGACGCCGGTGAGGGTGCCCTCGGGGGGCTGTCCGTAGGGGTGCGCGCCGAAGAGGTAGCGCCGGAAGAAGCGGGCGTTGAGTTCTTGATCCTTGTCGCGGACCTGGGTGATGGCGGCGGACTTGAGGCGCTTGAGCTTGTCCAGCTCGTCGGTGGGGAAGGTGGGGCGGAGGAGCATGTCGGCCACGGCGGCCATGACGGGCTCCAGGTTGCGCTTGATGGCGTCGCCTTCGAGGCGGGTGGAGAGGCGGCCCGGGTCCACGTCCAGCTCGGAGCCCATGCGGTCGAGGAGGGCTTCGAGGGTCTCGCGGTCGCGGTCGCCGGCGCCTCGGGGGAGCATCTCGGCGGTGAGGGCGGAGAGGCCGCTCTTGTCGGGTGGGTCGTAGAGGGCGCCGGTGCGGAGGGTGATGTTGAAGGAGACGTAGGGGAGGTCGTGTTTTTCGACGAGGAAGATCTGGGCGCCGGAGGGATCGGTCCAGGTCTGGACGAGCTGGCTGGGCTTCATGGGCTGCGGCGGGTTGGCGAGGGCCGGCGGTGCGGCGGTGAGGAGGAGGGGGGCGAAGGCGAGGGCGCCGAGGAGGGTGGTGAGGAGGCGGCTCATGGGAGGGCCTCCTGGGGGTCGATGGGGGAGGGGAGCGCGAGGATGACGGTGCGCCGCTGGGGGGTGAGCCAGGCGCGGGCGGCGCGCTGGATGTCCTGGGCGGTGACGGCGCGGGTGCGCTCGGTGAGGTGGAAGAGGAGCTTGAAGTCTCCGGCGGTGGTGGCGTAGTGGCCGAGGCCGTAGGCGCGCTCTCCGACGGACTGCATGTTGCGGAGGAAGGCGGCTTCGAGCTGGTTGTGGGCGCGCTCCAGCTCCTCGGGGGCGATGTCTCCGGCGGCGAGGCGCTCCAGCTCTTCGGTGACGGCGGCCTCGACGGCGGCGGTGTCGGTGCCTGGCTTGAGGGTGAGGAGCAGCTCGTAGAGGCCGGGGTAGGTGAACTCGGTGACCCAGGCGGTGGCGTCGGTGACCCACTCGAGATCGGTGACGAGGCGCTTGTAGAGGCGCCCGCTCTTGCCGCCGAAGAGGAGCTGGTGCGCGACCTCGACGGCGGCGTGGTCGGGGTCGTTGAGGGCGGGCGCGGTGTAGCCGATGAGGAGCTTGGGGCTGGAGAGGGGCATGGTGAGGAGGCGTCGCCGCTCGGCCTCGGGTGCGGGCTCGGGGGGGAGGTCCTCGGGGGGGAGGGGCTGGGGTTGCATGGGGCCGTAGGCGGCGTTGATGGAGGCGAGGGCCTCGGCGGGGTCGACGTCTCCGACGAGGACGAGGGTGGCGTTGTTGGGCGCGTAGTAGGTGCGGTAGAAGGCGAGGCACTGGTCGAGGGTGATGGCCTCGATGTCCTTCATCCAGCCGATGGTGGGCCAGCCGTAGGGGTGTCGGGTGAAGGCGGTGGCGTAGAGCAGCTCGAACATGGCGCCTTCGGGGTCGTTGTCGACGCGGTAGCGGCGCTCGTTCTTGACGACCTCGCGCTCGGAGTCGAGCTGCTCCTGGGTGAGGACCATGTGCTCCATGCGGTCGGCTTCGAGGCGCACGGCGAGGTCGAGGTGTGGGGCGGGGAGGTCCTCGCGGTACATGGTCCAGTCGACCCAGGTGGCGGCGTTGGTCTCGGCGCCGTGGGCCTCCATGATGCGGTCGAACTCGCCTTCCTTCATGTTTTGGGTCTCTTTGAACATGAGGTGCTCGAAGAGGTGGGCGATGCCGGTGGAGCCGAGGCGCTCGTGTCGGCTGCCGACGCGGAACCAGGTCTGGTAGGCGAAGGTGGGGGCGGTGTGGTCCTCCAGGATGAGGACCTCCAGGCCGTTGTGGAGTCGGTAGCGGAGGACGCGCTGCCCTTGCGGGTTCTGCGGCGAGGGGGGGCCGAAGGTGTGTGTCTCCAGGTGCTCGACGGGGTGGACGGGGGCGCTCTCGGGGCGGTTCATCAAGCTCAGTCGCTCCGGGGTGTGGTCCTTGGCCCAGGCGGCGATGCGCTGGGGGTCGGTGGGGGTGTTGCGCGCGGTCAGGGCGGGGATGTCCGGCGCGTCGGCGCCGCCGTGAGCGCACGCCGAGGCCAGGAGGCCCGCGGCGACGACGAGTCCGCCGAGGGTCGCGTCGAAGAAGCGGCGAGGGAGAGGGGGGTTGGGCATAGGTCTCCACCACGTCCAGGTTTGCGCGGCGCTTGATCGCCGGAGAGGCATCATAGCGGAGGTCGCGTCTGGAGGCGAGACCCCCCCGTGACGGCAACCCCCCCGGCCCCGTAAGCTCCTGCATCGCTGCGCTC
>CAUJGC010000354.1 GCA_963169075.1 Myxococcota bacterium | reverse complement strand
CAACAAAAAGAAAAATCCACAAGAATCTATATAGATTCTTGTGGATTTTTCTTTTTGTTGCGTGCCTCCTTTGGCTTGGGGCGAGCCGCCCCCGGCCCCCCCTTGCAGGGTGCAGGGGTTGGGCCTATAGTCGCGTGTCCGGCGGGGGCGGCTGAAGTGATCAGGAGGTGCGCCATGGGTGATGGAGCCTGGTGGGCGGGGCAGGTGGAGGTGGACTTTCTCTGGGTCGCGCTGGGGCTTGGGGTGATCGGTGTGGTGTTGGTGGTGCACCTGGCGCGTCGCGTGACGGGTCGGGGTGAGAGATAAGCTCCTGTTTTGAGAGGATGATCGACGATGCGATACGCGCAGCTCTATGTGCCCACGCGGCGAGAGGACCCGGCAGACGCGGAGGTGGTGAGCCACAAGCTCCTGGTGCGCGGGGGCTATATGCGGATGCTGGCCCGCGGGATCTACAGCTTCCTGCCGCTTGGGTGGCGGGTGCTCCAGAAGATCGAGCGGATCATCCGCGAGGAGATGAACCGGGCCGGGGCGCAGGAGGTGCTGCTGCCGTCGGTGCAGCCCGCGGAGCTGTGGGAGGAGTCGGGGCGGTGGAGCTTCTACGGGCCGGAGCTGCTGCGCTTCAAGGATCGCAAGGGCGCGGCGTTCTGCTACGGGCCGACCCACGAGGAGGTGATCACGGATCTGGTGCGCGGGGACGTGCGGAGCTACAAGCAGCTGCCGCTGAACCTCTACCAGATCCAGGCGAAGTTCCGCGACGAGATCCGCCCGCGTGCCGGGCTGATGCGTGGGCGGGAGTTCATCATGAAGGATGGCTACTCGTTCGACGTGAGCACGGAGGCGGCGCACGCCTCCTACGAGCAGATGCGCCAGGCGTACTGCCGGACCTTTGATCGGCTCGGGCTGCGCTACCGCGCGGTGGAGGCGGACACGGGGAACATCGGCGGGAGCCTGAGCCACGAGTTCCAGGTGCTGGCGCACTCCGGCGAGGACTGGGTGACGTCGTGCCCGTCGTGCGGCTACGCGGCGAACCGGGAGCTGACGGAGGTGCCGTCGTCGGGCGCGCCGGTGTCGGCGGGTGCCGAGCAGGCGGCGTCGGCCTCGGTGGAGACGCCGGGGCAGCGGACGGTGGAGGAGGTGACGGCCTTCTTGAAGGTGTCGGCCCAGGGGCTTGTCAAGACGGTGATCTTCTGCGACGAGGCCGACGCGCCCTTCGCGGTGCTGGTGCGCGGCGATCACGAGGTGAACGAGGTGAAGGTGAAGAACCTCCTGGGCGGCCAGGCGGTGCGGCTGGCCCGTGACGAGGAGGTCGAGCGGCTGACGGGGGCGCCGGTGGGCTTCGCGGGGCCGGTGGGGCTCGCGTGCCCGATCTACGCCGATCAGGCGGTGGGGTCGATCCTGGGCTTCGTGGTGGGCGGCAACGCCAAGGACGTCCACCTGACGGGCGTGTGCCACGGTCGGGACTTCGCGGTGACGCGCTGGGCGGATCTGCGCCAGGTGGAGGAGGGCGACGCCTGCCCGCGCTGCGGGGCGACGCTGGAGTTCTACCGGGGGATCGAGGTGGGTCACATCTTCTACCTCGGGACGAAGTACAGCAAGGCCCTCGGGGCGAGCTTCCTCGACGAGAGCGGGGCGAGCCGCGCGATGGAGATGGGCTGCTACGGCATGGGCGTCACGCGGATCATGGCCGCAGCCATCGAGCAGAACCACGACGACGACGGCATCGTCTGGCCTGTGCCCATCGCGCCCTTCGAGGTGAGCCTCCTGACGATCGGGAAGGTGGACGACGCGCTGGTGGAGGCCGGGCAGGCCCTCCACGACGGCCTCGTCGAGCGCGGCGTGGAGGTCCTGTGGGACGACCGCGAGGAGCGCCCGGCGGTGAAGTTCAAGGACACCGATCTGGTGGGCGTGCCGCTCCGCCTGACCCTGGGGGCCCGCGGCCTCAAGGAGGGCAAGGTGGAGGCGAAGTGGCGCTGGAGCAAGGACGTCGAGATGATCGATCTGGCCTCGGCCCCCGAGGTGATCGCCGCCATGATCCTCAAGGCCCGGAGCTGAACGCGATGCGCGACGAGGTGATCTTCGGCTTCAAGCCGGTCCTTGAGGCGCTGGAGGAGGACCCCCAGGGCATCTCCGAGCTCTGGGTCTCCGCCGGCCGACGCAAGGGCGTCGAGGAGGTGCTGGCCCTCGCCGCGCGCGGCGACGTCCCCGTGCGTCGCCTGGAGGACGCCGAGCTGGCGACCCGCTGCGGCGGCGGGAACCACCAGGGCCTCGCCGCCAGCGTGGCGGCCTTCGCCTACGCAGAGCTGCCCGCGCTGGTGGCGGGGCTCGGTGAGGAGGCGCTGGTGGTGGTCCTGGACGGCGTGCAGGACCCCCGCAACCTGGGGGGCATCCTGCGCACCGCCGCAGGCTTCGGCGTCAGCGCCGTCTGCATCCCGGAGCGCCGCGCCGCGCAGGTCACCCCGGCGGCGGTGCGCGCCTCGGCGGGCCTCGCCCGCCGCGTGCCCGTCTGCCGCGTGGGGAACGTGACGGACGCGCTGGAGGCCCTCAAGGCCGCCGGCTTCTGGATCAGCGGCGCGGCGATGGAGGGGGGCTCCCCGCCGTGGGAGGTGGACCTGCGCGGGCGGGTCGCGCTGGTGCTGGGCTCGGAGGGGCGCGGGATCCGGCCTCGTGTGCTGGAGGCCTGCGACCACCGGCTCGGCGTGCCGCTGGCCTCCGGGGTGGACTCCCTCAACGTCGGCATCGCCGCCGCGGCGCTCTGCTACGAGGTGACGCGCCAGCGCGCAGCCGCAGGGGCAAAAAAACCTGCTTGACAAGCCTTCGGGGCTTCGCATATAAGCCGTCCTCGCCTCGACACGGCGGCCGAGAGGCTGGCGGGTCGAACCCAACAGCTTGTGTCGCTCAGGCGGGGCAGGGTGCTGGCGTAGCTCAATCGGTAGAGCAACTGATTTGTAATCAGTAGGTTGCGGGTTCAAGTCCCACCGTCAGCTCTCCCTCTTGAGAAAATCAGCCTCAAAGAAAAAAGAGGTTGACAAGAGGGAAGAAGGTGTGCAGAATTACGCGCCGTGCCGATGAGGCGGGCATGGTCGCAGGGCGATTGTCGCACGTCTCGGCGATGTTTCGGGATGCGCGGGAATAGCTCAAGTGGTAGAGCGTCAGCCTTCCAAGCTGAATGTTGCGGGTTCGAGTCCCGTTTCCCGCTTGTTCCTGCCTGTATAGCTCAGTAGGTAGAGCACTTCCTTGGTAAGGAAGAGGTCACCGGTTCAAGTCCGGTTACAGGCTCTTAGCATCAGATGACCCAAGGCCCCAGAGGGGCTGGATCGGAGCTTCGGCTGCGATGGGGTGTTCTCACCCTGGTCTTCGGGTGTTTGTGTGAAGAAGTGAGGCGCTGGCGTTGTCAGCGCGTAGTATAGCAGTTAAGAGGCGCATTGGCGTCTCTTGAGATGGCGGAAGAGGAGGGCACACTCGTGGCCAAGCAAGCGTTCAAGCGTACGAAGCCGCACGTCAACATCGGCACGATCGGTCACGTCGACCACGGCAAGACCACCCTGACCGCCGCCATCACGAAGGTGCTGGCCGAGAAGGGCGGCGCGTCGTTCAAGGCGTTCGACGAGATCGACAACGCCCCCGAGGAGCGTGAGCGCGGCATCACGATCGCGACGGCGCACGTGGAGTACGAGACGGACAACCGTCACTACGCCCACGTGGACTGCCCGGGTCACGCCGACTACGTCAAGAACATGATCACGGGCGCGGCGCAGATGGACGGCGCGATCCTGGTCGTGTCGGCGGCTGACGGCCCCATGCCGCAGACCCGCGAGCACATCCTCCTGGCGCGCCAGGTCGGCGTGCCCTACATCATCGTCTTCCTGAACAAGGCGGACATGGTGGACGACGACGAGCTCCTCGACCTGGTCGAGATGGAGGTCCGCGAGCTCCTCGACAAGTACAAGTTCCCCGGCGACGACACGCCCATCATCCGCGGCTCGGCGCTGCACGCGCTGGAGGGCACCGACAGCCCCCTGGGCAAGGCGAAGATCTTCGAGCTGATGGCGGCTGTGGACTCCTACATCCCCACGCCCGAGCGCGCTGTGGATCGTCCCTTCCTGATGCCGATCGAGGACGTGTTCTCGATCGCGGGTCGCGGCACGGTCGTCACGGGTCGTATCGAGCGCGGCATCGTGAAGGTGGGCGAGGTCATCGAGATCGTCGGCCTTCAGGAGAAGGGCAGCAAGCCCCCGCAGACGACGGTGACCGGCGTTGAGATGTTCCGCAAGCTCCTCGACGAGGGTCAGGCGGGCGACAACGTGGGCTGCCTGCTGCGCGGCACCAAGAAGGAGGACGTGGAGCGTGGTCAGGTCCTGGCGAAGCCGGGCAGCATCAAGCCCCACACGAAGTTCCGCGCCGAGGTCTACATCCTGACCAAGGACGAGGGCGGCCGTCACACCCCCTTCTTCAAGGGCTATCGTCCGCAGTTCTACTTCCGTACGACGGACATCACGGGCATCATCACGCTGCCCGAGGACCGCGAGATGGTCATGCCCGGCGACAACATCGAGATGCAGGTTGAGCTGATCAACACCATCGCGATGGACCAGGGCCTCCGCTTCGCCATCCGTGAGGGTGGTCGTACGGTCGGCGCCGGCGTCGTGGCCGAGATCATCGAGTAAGTTTGAGCGCGCAGGTTGCGCTCCTCATGCGGATGCGCTATAAGAGGGGAGCGGAGCTTGCGCGACTAGGGCAGTAGCTCCAACGGTAGAGCGGCGGACTCCAAATCCGTAGGTTGTGGGTTCGAATCCCCCCTGCCCTGCTTGGCCTCCTGAGCTTCCGCTCAGGAGGCTTCTTTTTGTCCTGAAGGTGATTCAGCGATGCAATACAGCCGATACATCAACCTGGGCTTCGCGCTGGCGGGGCTCGTGTTCTGGGTGGTGTTGGGGAAGACGGCGGCGGCGGTGATGCGCAGCATCCCGGTGAACGACAGCGCGATCCTGGGGATCGAGCAGTTCACGATGAGCCAGGCGATCGGGCTGCTGCTCTCGGTGGGGCTCGTGGTCTACCTCTACACGCGCGAGGACGTGAAGGTCTGGTCGGGTGAGGTGGCCGTCGAGCTGTCGAAGGTGACGTGGCCGAGCTGGGATGAGACGCGGCGGAACACGCTGATCGTGATCATCTTCTCGGTGGTGCTGGCGACGGTGCTGGCGTCCCTGGACTTCTTCTGGAAGTGGCTGACGGATCTGATCCTGCTGGGGGCCTGAGGGCGCCGGTGGGAGGCGAGGGCGCGCTCTGGACCCTGCGCGCGGCGAGCGGGCCGCGTGTGGGGTGAGCGTGCTTGTGAGAGAGCGAGATCAACCCGCGACGCGACCGAGGCGCAGCCATGGGTGAGAAGAAGTGGTACGTCGTCAATACCTACTCGGGCTTTGAGAACCGGGCGAAGACGAGCCTGCTGGACCTCGCGAAGGCGAAGGGGATGGCCGACTCCTTCGGTGAGGTCTTGATCCCGACGGAGCAGGTGGTCGAGGTGAAGAAGGGCGAGCGTCGGACCTCGACGCGGAAGTTCTTCCCTGGGTACATCCTGGTCGAGATGGAGCTCAACAACGAGACGTGGCACCTGGTGAAGTCCACGCCCAAGATCACGGGCTTTGTGGGCGGGGTGACCAACCCGCCCTCGATCCCCGAGGCGGAGGTGCGGCGGATCACGAGCCGGATGGAGGAGGGCGAGAAGGAGCCTGTGATGATCCACACCTTCGGGGAAGGGGATCAGATCAAGGTCACCGAGGGGCCCTTCTCGAACTTCAACGGCCGTGTGGAGCATGTGGACGAGGAGAAGCAGCGCCTCAAGGTGCTGGTGCAGATCTTCGGCCGCGACACGCCGGTGGAGCTGGACTTCTCGCAGGTCGAGAAGCTCTGAGCGACGGTGCGTGGGTGTTGCTTTTCAAGCGGGGTGTGTGTAGAACCTCGCGGCCCGCTCTGGGGGAGCCCCAGGGCGGGGATTTATGCTGGATGCAAATTTGGAGGCATTGAGCGATGGCCAAGCAGATTACGGGGCAGATCAAGCTCCAGGTGCCCGCCGGCAAGGCGAACCCCTCGCCCCCCGTCGGACCGGCGCTGGGTCAGCACGGCGTCAATATCATGGAGTTCTGCAAGACCTTCAATGATCGGACCAAGGAGCAGATGGGGATGATCATCCCCGTCGTCATCACGGTCTACAACGACCGCTCCTTCACCTTCATCACCAAGACGCCCCCCGCGGCGCGCCTGGTCATGAAGGAGCTGGGTCTGGACAAGGGGTCAGGCGTCCCCAACCGGAACAAGGTCGGCAAGATCACCAAGGATCAGGTCCGCAAGATCGCGGAGATCAAGCTCCCCGACCTCAACACGGACAGCCTGGAGTCGGCCATCCGCACCATCGAGGGCACCTGCCGCTCCATGGGCGTGACGGTCGTCGAGTGATCGCGGCCCTCCGGGGCGCTCAAGAGAGATGACGCGGGAGGCGAGCCTCGCCGCAAGCACCGCGCCGCCAGCAGCAGCGAGCACGATCCGTGGTGGGTCGCCGCCGCGCGGCGGGAGGAGAAAGGGATATGGCCAAGCACGGCAAGAAGTACCGCGAGCTGCTCAAGCAGATCGACACCACCAAGAAGTACACGATTGAGGAGGCCGCCGGCCTCGTCAAGAAGGCCTCGCTCAGCAAGTTCGACGGCTCCGTGGACGCCGCGGTGAACCTCGGCGTGGACCCCCGCCACGCGGATCAGATGGTCCGCGGCGCCGTGGTCTTCCCCCACGGCACCGGCAAGACCGTCCGCATCCTGGTCTTCGCTGAGGGCGACAAGGCGAAGGAGGCCGAGGAGGCCGGCGCCGACTTCGTGGGCGGTCAGGAGATCGTCAACAAGATCAAGGAGGGCTGGCTGGACTTCGACAAGGCCATCGCCACCCCCGGCATGATGCGCTTCGTCGGTCAGATCGGTAAGATCCTCGGGCCTCGCGGCCTCATGCCGAACCCGAAGGTCGGCACCGTGACCATGGACATCACCCGCGCCGTCGAGGAGACGAAGGCGGGCCGCGTGGAGTTCCGCGTCGATAAGGCCGGCATCATCCACGCCCCCATCGGCCGCGTCAGCTTCGACGCTGACAAGCTCGCGGAGAACCTGAAGGCCCTCCTGGACACCCTCCAGCGCCTCAAGCCCGCCACGGCCAAGGGCCGCTATGTCCGCGCCATCACCCTCTCGCCCACCATGGGCGTGGGCGTGGGCGTGGACGTTTTGAGCCTTGACAACCCCACCTGAGGGTTGGTATAAGGCCCGCGACCGTGAGGAGGGCGCTATGAAGCGCCCCCCTCTACGCTCTCCGAATCCAAGACGCATGCGCTGTCTGTGAAGTGGGTGGGCCCAGCCCCTTGAATGCAGCGACCTCAGGTCGCTCAACCCGCGGAGATGGCTTGTCGAGCATAGACACACCCAGGAGCGCCTCGCGCGCCGCGGTGTGATGTTCTTCAAGACCCTCCGCGCCCTCCGGCACGGGGGGTCTTCACGTTTGCGCTCTGTGTTACATGCTTCGAGAGAAGACGTCATAAACCGAGCGAGGTAGAAGCATGGATCGAGCTCAAAAAGAGCAGATGATCGAGGAGCTGCGCGGCGAGCTGTCGCAGGCCTCGTCCATCGTGCTCACCGACCTGTCGGGCCTGGAGGTCGAGGTCGTCAACCAGCTCCGCAAGGCGTTCCGGGATAAGGGTGTGAAGTGCCGCGTGGCGAAGAACACGCTGGTGCGCCTCGCCCTCAAGGACTCCCCTGCGGAGGTCATGGGGCCCCTGCTGGTCGGCCCCACCGCCCTGGTGTGGCACACGGAGGACCCCGCTGTGGGCGCCCGCGTGCTCCGCGACTTCATCAAGGACAACCCCCAGCACAAGCTCGCCTTCAAGGGCGGCTACATCGACGGCGAAGCCATCCCCGGCGAGGCCTCCGAGAAGCTGGCGGACATGCTCTCCAAGGACGAGCTGCGCGCGCAGATCCTCGGCCTCATCGAGCGCGTCCCGGGCAAGTTCCTGGCCCTCGTCAACACCCCGGCGAGGAAGTTCCTGGCGGTCCTGCTGGCCCGCGAGGAGGATCTCAAGGAGAAGGGCGGCGAGTGATCCCCCACGGGATCCCACCCTCCCCGCTCCGCTCCACCGCCGCGCGAGGAAGACATCCTCGCCGGTTTCTCTCAGCTGATACCCCCGCCCGACGCGCAGCGTCGCCTCGGGCTTGAAAGTGACACAAGGAGAATCCCATGTCCGCTGTGACCAAAGAGCAGGTGATCGAGTTCCTCAGCAACATGAAGATCAAGGAGCTGGCCGACATGGTCAAGGAGCTCGAGGATCTCTGGGGCGTGGAGGCCGCCGTCGGTGGCGGTGCCGTCATGATGGCTGCTGGCCCCGCCCCCGTGGCCGCCGCCGAGCAGACCGAGTTCGACGTCGTCATGACCTCCTTCGGTGACAACAAGATCAACGTCATCAAGGTCGTGCGCGAGCTGACCGGTCTGGGCCTCAAGGAGGCCAAGGCCAAGGTCGAGGAGCTCCCCTCGGTCGTCAAGGAGAAGGTCTCGAAGGAGGACGCCGAGGCCACCAAGGCCAAGCTCGTCGAGGCCGGCGCCACGGTCGAGGTCAAGTGATCTCAACCCCGCCTCACGGCGGGGCCGCTGCGGCGCCTGGCGCGCCGCAGCACACCACGAGGGAGCCCTACCGCAAGGTAGGCTCCCTCGTGGCGCTCTGGGGGATCACCCCAGCCGATCGACCACCAGCGGCGCCGCCTCCGGCGGCGTGTCCTGGAGGTGGATGGCGCGGAGGAGGTCGTCGCGGAGGAGGGGGAGGGCGTCGGGGGTGTGCGCGTAGAGGGTGAGGAGGGGCTCGCCCTGGGCGACGGCGTCGCCGCGCTTCTTGTGGAGGACCAGACCGACGGCGTGATCGATGGGATCGCCAGCGCGGGTGCGCCCGGCGCCGAGGCGGACGGCGGCGAGCCCCACGGCGGTGGTGTCGAAGCCCGCGATGTAGCCTGCGGCGGGGGAGGGGAGGGGCAGGGCGCAGGGGGCGGGCGGGAGGAGGCGGGTGAGGTCGCCGCCCTGAGCCGCGATCACCTGGAGGAAGCGCGCGTGAGCCGCGCCGGAGTCCAGGGTGTGGGCGGCCAGCTCGCGGGCGAGGGTGAGGGTGGGGCGGAGGCCGCCGAGGTGGATCATCTCCGCCGCCAGCTCCAGGCAGAGGGCGCGCAGGTCCGGGGGGCCGCCGCCCTGGAGGGTGTCCAGCGCCTCGCGGATCTCCAGGGTGTTGCCCACGGCCCAGCCGAGGGGCTGATCCATGTCGGTGAGGAGGACGCGGGTGCGGACCCCCATGCGCTCCCCGATGGCGATCATGCGGGCGGCGAGCGCGCGGGCCTGGTCGGGGGTGCTCATGAAGGCGCCGGAGCCGACCTTGATGTCGAGGACCAGGGCCTGGAGCCCCTCCGCCAGCTTCTTGCTCATGATCGAGGCGGCGATGAGGGGGATGCAGGCCACCGTGGCGGTCACGTCCCGGAGGGCGTAGAGGCGTCGATCCGCAGGGACCAGGTCCGCGCTCTGGCCTACCATCGCCAGGCCGTGGGTGAGGACCAGGCGCTGGAAGTCCTCGGGGGAGTGCTCGACCCGGAGGCCGGGGATGGACTCCAGCTTGTCGAGGGTGCCGCCGGTGTGCCCCAGGCCGCGCCCGGAGATCATGGGCACGGTCAGCCCGGCGGCAGCCGCGATGGGGGCGAGGACGAACGACACCTTGTCGCCCACGCCGCCGGTGGAGTGCTTGTCCACGCAGGGGCCCGGGGCCTCGGGAAAGGCGAGGGTGCGGCCGGAGCGGAGCATGGCGTCGGTCCAGACCGCCAGCTCGTCGTCGTCGAGGTCGCGGAAGAAGATCGCCATCGCCATCGCGGCCATCTGGTAGTCGGGGATGTCGCCGCGGGTGTAGCCGTCGAGGAAGAAGCGGATCTCGGCCTCGCTCAAGGCGAGGCCGTCACGCTTGCGCTGGATGATCTCGGGGGCCCGCACGGCTCAACCACCTGCCTGGAGCGCCGCGAGGAAGGACTCGCCGGCCTGGAGCTTCGGCGCGCCCAGGTACTCCGCGATGGTCTGGCCCACGTCCGCGAAGGAGGAGCGGGTGCCGAGGTTCACGCCTGCCTTCACGCCAGGGCCGACCACCAGGAGCGGGACCAGCTCGCGGGTGTGATCGGTGCCCGGGAAGGTGGGATCGTTGCCGTGATCGGCGCTCAAAATGAGGAGGTCGCCCGGGCGGAGGGCGTCGAGGAGCGCGGGGAGCTGGCGGTCGAAGGCCGCCAGGCACGCGGCGTACCCGGCGGGGTTGCGCCGGTGGCCGTAGAGGGCGTCGAAGTCCACCAGGTTGGTGAAGATGAAGCCGCCCCGATCGCTGCGGGCCAGCTCCAGCGTGACCTCCATGCCGTGGTCGTTGCCGTGGGTGTGGATGGAGTCGGTGAGCCCGCGCTCCGCGAAGATGTTGGAGATCTTCCCGACCCCCGTCACGGCGACCCCGTGGGCCTTGAGCACGTCCAGGAGCGTGTCCTGGGGCGGCGGGCAGGCGTAGTCGTGGCGGTTGTAGGTGCGCTCGAAGCGCGGCCAGGCGCCGACGAAGGGGCGCGCGATCACGCGGTTCTGACCCGCCGGGATCACGATGTCGTAGGCGATCTCACACCAGCGGTAGAGCGTCTCCAGGGGCACGACGCCCTCGTGGGCCGCGATCTGGAAGACCGGGTCGGCGGAGGTGTAGACGATGGGGAGCCCCGTCGCCATGTGCTCGCGCCCCAGCTCCTCCAGGATGACCGTGCCGCTGGCCGGGCGGTTGCCCAGGACGCCGGCGACCCCGGCCCGCGCGCAGAAGGCGTCGATGATCTCGGGGGGGAAGCCCTCGGGGAAGGTGCGGAAGCCCTCCTCGGTGACGACGCCGCAGAACTCCCAGTGGCCCGTCGCGGTGTCCTTGCCGCGGCTGCGCTCCTGGAGGAGCCCGAAGGCGCCCGCAGGGCGCTCCGCCGGCGCCACGCCCTTCAGCGGGCGGAGGTTCCCCAGGCCGAGGCGCTGGAGGTTGGGCACCTCCAGCCCCACGCGCTCCGCGATGTGGCCCAGGGTGTCGGACCCACGGTCTCCGAAGTCGTCGGCGTCGGGGGCTTCCCCGATGCCCACGCTGTCGAGCATGACGAAGATGACGCGGCGAGCCTGGGTGGATCCGGTAGACATGGCGCTCCTACGCTTCGTTGTGGCCCGTCCCCTTGCTGCGGGCCGTGCGGAAGGGGTATCACCGAGGCGCAGGGGGCGCAAGGGGCGCCCGCGCTACGCCGAGGTGACGCATGGGGCTCCAGATCGTCGCTGATGAGAACATCCCGCTGGTCCGCGAGGCCTTCGCGGCCTTCGGGGACGTCCAGACCCTCCCCGGCCGCGCGATGGAGGCCGCGGCGGTCCGCGGCGCCGACGTCCTCCTGGTGCGCTCCGTCACCCGCGTCGGCCCCGCGCTGCTGGAGGGCTCCCGCGTCCGCTTCGTCGGCACCGCCACCATCGGCACCGATCACATCGACCTCCCCTGGCTCCAGGCCCAGGGGATCGCCTTCAGCGCCGCGCCGGGGTCCAACGCGGACTCGGTGGCCGTCTACCTCACCGCCGTGCTGGCCGAGGCCAGCCTGCGCCTGGGGCGCCCGCTGGAGGCGCTGACGCTGGGGGTGGTGGGGGTGGGCAACGTCGGGCGGCGCGTCGCCGCCAAGGCCGCCGCGCTGGGGATGCGCGTCCTGCTCAACGACCCGCCTCGCGCCCGGGCTGAAGGCCCGGCGGGCTTCGCGCCGCTGGAGCGGCTGGTCGAGGAGTCCGACCTCCTCACCCTCCACGTCCCCCTCACCCGCACCGGCCCCGACGCCACCTGGCACCTGGCCGGCGCCGACCTCCTGGGGCGGCTGCGCGACGGCGCGATCCTCATCAACGCCTCGCGCGGGGACGTGGTGGACGGCGCCGCGCTCCTGCCCCACCTGACCTCACAGCGGCTCATCGCCGCCCTCGACGTCTGGCCCGGGGAGCCGCTGCCCGACCCGGCGCTCTTGCGGGCCGCCTGGATCGCCTCGGCCCACACCGCCGGGTACAGCCTGGATGGCAAGGTGCGCGGCGCCACGATGCTCCGCGACGCCCTCCTGGCCCACCTGGGCGCCCCCGACGACGGCTGGCGCCCCGACCCCTGGCTCCCGCCGCCGCCTCCCCCCCACACCCTCCCCCCCGGCACCCCCTGGCCCGACGCCCTCCTGAGCCTCACCCGCGCCGTCTGGCCCCTGGCCGATGACGACGCAGCCCTCCGCCACACCCTCGCCTCGCCCGACCCCGAGCGGGCCGCCGCCTTCGACCGCCTGCGCAAGCGCTTCCCCGTGCGCCGCGAGCTGGATCACCACACCGTCTGCGCCGGAGATGAGGCGCTGGCGGCGCGCTGCCTGGCCCTCGGCTTCAACGTCCGCACAGGAGCTTTGTGAGCACCCTCCGCTACGCCTACCTCCACGGCTTCGCCTCCTCGTCGCGCTCCCGCAAGGGGCTCCTCCTGGCCGAGCGCTTCGCCGCTCGCGGCCTGCGCCTGGAGCTGCCGGATCTCAACCGCCCCTCCTTTGACCGCCTCACCCTCTCCGGCGCCCTCCAGGCCCTCGACGCCCTCCACGCCCAGGCCCCCGGCGCGCGCTGGCGCCTCATCGGCTCCTCCATGGGCGGCTACCTCGCGCTGCGCTGGGCCGAGCTGCGCCCCGAGGCCGTCGAGCGCGTCGTCGCCCTCTGCCCCGGCCTCGACATGCCGAGCCGCTGGGCGCAGCTCCTCGGCGCCGAGGCTGTGGACGTCTGGCAGCGCACCGGCGCCCACACCTTCCCCGACGCCACCGGCGTCCCCACCGCCGTCGCCTTCGATCTCCTCGACGACGCCCGGCGCAACCACCCCCCCGTCCCCCACCCCTCCCAGCCCGTCCTCCTCATCCACGGCTGCGAGGACGCCACCGTCCCCATCGACCTCTCCCGCGCCTACGCCGCCCAACACCCCAACGCGCGCCTCGTCGAGCTGACCGACGATCACCAGCTCCTCGCCTCCGTCGAGCGCATCGCCGCCCTCGTCTTCGACTTCTTCCACCTCAACCCCTCAGGAGAACGACCCCCCATGGACGACGCCACCCGCACCGAGCTTGAAGCCGCCGCCTTCCGCCGCCTCCGCGACCACCTCCGCGAGCACACCGAGGTCCAGAACATCGACCTCATGAACCTCGCCGGCTTCTGTCGGAACTGCCTCGCCAAGTGGTACCTCGCCGCTGCCGAGGAGCGGGGCCTCGATCTCTCCTCGGATCAGGCCCGCGAGATCGTCTACGGGATGCCCTACGCGGAGTGGAAGGCGAAGCACCAGCGGTGACCCTGGGGGGGGATCAGGCGCCGATCCGGGCTCGGTCACTCCAGCTCATAGCGGCGCGGGACCTTCCAGCGGGCGCGCCCGTCGGGCTCCAGCTCCAGCGAGGCGAAGGGGCCGACGGTGGGGTGAGCTGCCGCCGGGTAGGTCGTGGTCAGCTCGGCGCGTTGGGCGGCTGATAACGGGCAGCGATCGGTGGCGATCAGCTCCCGGAGCTGGCCGTCATCAAGCGTCACGAGGTTGCGACAGATGAGGGGTGCAAAGGTCTGGACCGTGGTCGGGCTCGGGCGCCAGACGGCGCCCCGTCGCGACGCCAGGCCCGCGCCGATCCGCTGGGATGCGCACCAGGCGTCTTCGACCTCGGCGGAGGTGAAGTAGACCTTGTCGCGGGCGTGGCGGGCGTAGCGATAGGCGGTGAACGCCTCGCGGGGGATGCCGTACACCGTGGAGAGGCTGGTGAGGGTCGGCTCGATCTCGGGGGCGTCGTGGGGGAGGGTGCGGCGGCGCGGGTCGTGGACGGCGCGGCGCGCGTGCCGCTCGGGCAGCTCCCCGAGGCGCTCCAGGGTGGCGGCGAAGAAGCCCTCGGTGCGGTTCTCCCAGGGCGTGATGCGGCAGGCCAGGCGGAGGTCCGGGTGGAGGTCGCGCCCCCGGTGGGAGGTGCGCCCCGGGCGGAGGATCAGCCCCGGGAGGTCCGGCGGCGGCACCATGCGGACGTCGAAGCGGGTGAGGGCGTCGTGGAGGATGGCCTCGTTCTCCTCGACGGTGAGGGAGCAGGTGGAGTAGACGACGCGCCCGCCGGGCTTGACCAGGCGGAGGGCCGCGACGAGGAGCTGGTACTGGATGAAGGGGAGGTTGGAGGGGCGCCCGACCTCCTCGAAGCGCGCCCGCCCCTGGCCGAGGTTGTCCCGGATGCCGAGCCCGGTGCAGGGCACATCGGCCAGCACGCGGTCGAAGGTGTCCTCGAAGAGGTTGGGGAGGCGCGTCCCGCTCTCCTGGAGGAGCACCGTGTTGAGGGCGCCCGCGCTGTCCAGCGCAGCCGCGAGCTGGTTCATCCGCTTGCCCGCCAGCTCGTTCACCCAGAGCTGCCCGCGCAGCTCCATCTGCGCGGCGAGCTGCGTGGTCTTGGAGCCCGGCGCCGCGCAGAGATCCAGCACCTTCTCCCCCGGCTGGGCGTCCAGCAGCAGCGGCGGCACCATCGACGCCAGGGCCTGGAGGCGGAAGTGCCCCAGGAAGTGCGGCAGGCAGACCCCCGGCGGCACCTCCGGGCGATGCGACACCACCCGCCGCACCAGCGGCGAGATCGGGTGCGGCTCCAGCACCACCCCATAGCGGGCCATCGCGGCGTCCAGCGCCTCGGGCGTGGTCCGCAGCGGGTTCACCCGCAAGAAGGTGTCCACCGGCGGGTGGCTCAGGAAGGCCTCCAGCTCCTCCCCGAAGGTGGACTCCAGGAAGGCGTCGTAGCTTGTGATGGGCGCGTCGCTCATGCTCCTCCGTGGCGTGTGGCTCCCCCCCACGCGAGGTGTCATAGCAGATAGATGCTGGGGGGCAACCCCCCCGGCCCCGTAACGTCTGGCCTGCTCGGCCAGACGAACGGGGCCGGTCCCCCCCGTGACGGGGGGACACCGACGGGTCGCTGGGGAGGGGGTGGGGAGGGGGTGGGGAGGGGGTGGGGCTGTGTGCGAGGTTCCAGGCGAGGTGTACGAGGCTCCAGGTGAGGTGTACGAGGTTCCAGGCGAGGTGTACGAGGCTCCAGGCGAGGTGTACGAGGCTCCGGGTGAGGTGGACGAGGCGTGGTCGGGTTGTGCTGGAAGGTCGTCGGGTTGTGCTGGAGAGTCGTCGGGTTGTGCTGGAAGCTCGTCGGGTTGTGCTGGAAGGTCATCGGGTTGTGCAGGAAGAGCGTCGGGTTGTGCTGGAAGCTCGTATAGGTGCACTGGAAGGTCGTCGGGTTGTGCAGGAGGGTCGTAAGGGCGCGCAAGAACGTCGTATAGGTGAGCTGGAAGGTCGTCAGGGTGCGCCGGAGGTCCGGTGGCGAGCGCAGCGAGGTCGGTGTCCCCCCGTCACGGGGGGGACCGGCTGCGTTCGTCCTGTGAAGCGCAGCGGAGCAGGACGTTACGCAGCCGGGGGGGTCTCCGGCCACATGCCCGGCGTGTAGCGGACGACGCGCCAGCCGAGGCGCTCCCAGAAGAGGGGTGTGTAGACGTCTCGGGCGAGGGGGTCTTCGGTGTGGAGGAGGTCGGCGCAGGTGACGCCGAAGGTCCAGGCGTCGTCGTCGGGTGGTCCGACGGCGAGGTCGAGGCGCTGGCTGCCGAGGCCGAGGCCGCGCTGGACGCGGAGGCCCTGCGCGCGGAGGCGCAGGGCGAGTCGGTCGGCGGTGGCGTCTCCGAGGCGTGGCGCGGCGGGTTGGGCGCGGTGTGCGCCGGTGACGCCGCGTCCGCCGCCGAGGGCGCGGGCCTCGTCGAGGAGGGGTTGTCTGGGGAGGCCGTGCTCGGCGGCGTGGACGAAGCGGAGCCAGGCGCGGAGGAGGCGTGGGCCGGGGTGTCGGGTGTGCTCGACCTGGAGGGCGTCGGGTTCGAAGGAGGCGAAGACGTGGACGCCGAGGCGTGCGCGGGTGATGGCGACGTTGAGGCGTTTTTCGCCGCCTTCGAGGCCGAGGGGTCCGAAGCGGGCGGCGATGCGTCCGTGGGGTTCGCGGGGTCCGTAGCCGATGGAGAAGAGGATGATGTCGCGCTCGTCGCCCTGGACGTTCTCGAGGTTGCGGATGAAGAGCTGCTCGGTGAGGGGTCGCTGTCGGTCCAAGGCGAGGAGGTCGTTGAAGGCGGGGTCGTTGAAGGTGCGGAGGCGGAGGCGCTCGGTGATCAGCTCGGCCTGGCGTTGGTTGAAGGTGACGACGCCGAGGGAGGGGGGGTGGGGGGTCAAGGCGAGGAGCGAGGCGAGGTGGTGGATGACGGCGTCGGCCTCGGCCTCGTTGCGCTGGTCGGTCCAGAGTCCGGGGACGGGGTGCCAGCGGAGGCCTTCGCCGCGGTCGCGGCGGGGCGCGTCGCGGTGGGGTGCGGTGATGAGGCGTCCGCCGTAGAAGGCGGCGTTGGAGAAGGCGATGAGGTCTTCGTGTCGGGAGCGGTAGTGCCAGCGGAGGGTGGTGTCGGGGAAGGCGACGCGTGCGAGGTCGAGGAGGGAGCGGGAGGCGAGGATGGCGGAGGTCTCGTCGTCGTCGTCGGGGTCGTCGGGTGCGGCCTGGAAGAAGTGGGAGGGCGGCATCTGCTGGTCATCTCCGGCGATGACGGCGCGCTGGGCTCTGGCGAGGGTGGGGAGTGCGGACTCGACGGGGCACTGGCTGGCCTCGTCGAAGATGACGAGGTCGAAGAGGTCGTGCTGGAGGGGGAAGAGGGAGGCGACGGACTCGGGGGAGCAGAACCAGGCGGGCCTGGCGAGGGGGAGGCCGCGGGCCCAGTAGGCTTCGACGAGCTGGCGGAGGGAGAGGCGGTTGCGCTGGCGTTTGGCGTCGGCGGCGAGGCGTCGGAGGTCTCGGCCGCGTTTTTTGTCTTGTGCGGCGTCGCGGAGTCGGAGGTGGAAGGCGGCGTGGATGCCGCGTGCGGCGCAGGCGCGTCGGGCGGCGAGGGCGTCTCGGAGGGCCTGGAGGGGTTCGGGGCGGGTGAGGGGCGCGTCGATGACGCGGGGGTGCTGTCCCTGGAGGGCGTGCTGGAGCCAGGCGCGGTGGAGGGCGGTGGTGGCGTCCTGGGCGGGGGTGCGCTGGAGGGTGGGGTGGCGTCTCCAGGCGCGGAGGAAGGCGCGGAGCCAGGGGGGATCGTGCTGTGTGGCGCGGTCGAGGTGGGCGGCGCGGGGGTGATCCTGCCAGGCGTCGAGGGTGCTGTGTACCCAGGCGAGGGCGTCGTCGAGGCGTCCGTGGTCGATGTGGGCGCGGAGGGGCTGGAGGGCCTCGGGGGTGAAGGAGCTGGCGAGGGCGTGGAGGATGTCGCGGGCCTGGAGGGTGCGCTGGGCCTGGGCGGCGTCAGCGAGGGCAGCGGCGACGAAGGGGTCGCGGCGGGGCTCGGTCCAGGGCTCCAGGGAGGGGGGTGTGGCGTAGGGCCCGCGTAGGGGGGCGAGGCGCTCGGTGAGGCGGTGGATGGCGCGGACCTGGGCGTGCTGGGCGGTGAGGGCCTGGACGGCGGCGCGTATCTCGTCGGGGTGTCCCTGGAGGCCGAAGGAGAGGACGGGGTTGTCGGCGGGGAGGTCGTGGATGAGGTCCTGCCAGGCGATGGCGTCCCGGCAGAGGGCCTGGGGATCGACGAGGCCGCTGGCGCGGGGGAGATCGCCGCAGCGGTCGAGGAGCTGCCCGGGGAGCTTGCGGAGGCGCCAGAAGTCGGGGAGGGCGAAGCGGTACCAGCGTGCGGCGAGCTGCTTCCAGCGGTCGAGGTCCGCGATCCAGGCGTCGAGGGTGGCGCGGGGGGTGGTGATGAGGTCGCGGGGCGCGAAGCGCAGCTCCTCTTCGGCGCGTCGGAGGCGCGCCATGACCTGGGCCCACTCGCCGTGCTGCGCCTCCCCGTCGGTCCAGGCCCAGAAGAGGAGGAGGTCGTCGAGGGCCTTGGGGTCGTCGCCGCGGAGGAGGGCGAGGGTGGGGTCGGCCTCCTGCCAGAGGGCGGCGTGTTCGGCGGCCTGGGCGGGGGTGAGGTGTCCGGGGGCGCGCTGCATGGCGTGGAGGGTGTCGCGGAGGGCGTGGAGGTGTTGGGCGCAGCGCTGGAGGTCCTGGGGGGTGTGGCGCTCCCAGGGGGTGCGCAGGGCCGGGGGGGGGGGGTAGGCGAGGTGTTCGGCGTCGAGGGCGAGGGCGTCGAGGCGAGGGAGCGCGGCGAGCGCGTCGGCCTCCTGGGTGGAGGCGGCGAAGGGGGTGAGGTCGGGGAGGGGGTGCTGGGGGTCGTCGGCGGCGGCCTCCTGGAGCGCGGCGAGGGGTGGGACGCCGCGGGCGCGTGTGAGGCGTCGGAAGGCGTCCTGGGAGGCGTCGAGGCGGGCCTGGAGGCGGTCGTGTGCGGCGGCGTGCTCCTGGGCGGCGGTGGCGTCGGCGTCGTGGGGTCGCTCCCGGGTGTCGGCGATGGCGCGGCAGACGGCGGCGCGGTCGCGCTGGGCGTCGTGGACGACGGCGACGGGCTCGCCGAGGCCAGCGGCGGCGAGGCGCGCGGCGACGACGTCGAGTGCGGCGCGCTTCTGGCAGACGAGGAGGACGCGCTGGCCCCGGGCGATGGCGGCGCTGACGAGGTTGACGATGAGCTGGGACTTGCCGGTGCCTGGGGGGCCCTGGACGACGAGGCCGCGGCCTGGGGCGTCGTCGAGGAACTTGAAGACGGCGTCCTGGCTGCTGTCGGAGGGGAGGAGCTGCCAGCGGCGGCTGTCGTCGGGGGGAGCGGCGGTGGCGGAGGCGGGTGGGCGATCCTCCAGGGGGGGCTCCTCCTGCCAGGGGGCCGCTTCGTCCACGGCGAGGATGTCGGTGGCGAGGCCGCCGAGGTCACCTGCGGCGTCGAGGCGGAGCAGCTCGTCGTAGTCGAGGACGAGGCTGCTGCCGGAGCGGGGGAAGCGGCCGAGGACGGCGGTGTGGTGGAGGGCGAAGGCGTCGAGGGGGAGGGCGTCGCGATCTTCGGCGCGGCGCTCGGGGAGGGGCGCGAGGGGCGGCAGGGCGTCGCCGCCCTGCCCTACGCGGAGGCCGAGGGCATCGAGGGCGGCGTGGAGGTCGCGCCAGGTGCCGTCGTCGAGCTTGAGGGCGCCGTCCTCGTCGGCCTGGAGGAGCGCCTCCAGGTCGAGGCGTGTGCGGACCAGGCGGCGGAGGGCGTGGACGAGGCTGACGTTCAGCTCGGGGGCGCCCTCCTCCAGGGTGAGGGTCCAGCGGGCGCGTCCGGTGGAGGTGGTCTGGAGGGAGGCGGGGTAGAGGAGGAGCGGGGCGCGGAGCCAGGTGCCGTCGGGGGCTCTGCCCTCCAGGAGCGGCCAGCCGACGGCGAGGTCGCGGGCGCCGGTCTCGACCTCGTCCTCGCGGGCGGCGGCGGCGAGCCCGGCGAGATCCGAGGCGAGGGCCTGCTCGGGGCCTGGAGGGGGCGCGGCGTCCACGAGGGAGATCTCCGCGCCCGGCCCGGCCCCGAGGCGGCGCTGGAGGGCGTCCCAGGCTTCGGGGCGGGCGTCGGCCAGCCGCGCCAGGTCGAGGGCTCCCGCCCGGCTGGCGCGGCTGAGGCGGAGGGCCCGGCTCCGCATGTTGACGGCGATGAAGCGGCTCTGGAGCTGTCGAAGACGATCCTGTTGCATGGATCAGTCAGGGGGTGCTGAGTGCGCAGCTTTCAAGGTGTCTCGCGTGATGGGTGCGTCGAGGAGGGCGAGGGCTTGCGCCGCCGCGTAGAGCGCGGCTGCGCGCTGCCCTGCCTGGAGTGCCGCGAGGGCTGCTTCACGCCAGCAGCTCGCCGCGAGGTGTGTCTTGCGGAGGGCGCTCAGGTCCGCTCGACAGCGCGGGCAGGGATCATCTGGCGTGTCGTCTGCGGGGAGGCGGAGGCGACACGCCGGGCACCGTTCAAGGAGGAGCGGAGCGGCAGGCATGCTTTATCCCTGGAGGTAGAAGATGACATCGGTGAGGGTGGAGAGGGCCTGTTCGAGGGCCTGGATGTCCTGGGCCTCGATCGCGTCATCGAGCTGTTGGATGAGGTCGGTGAGCTCATCGACGTCTCCTGGGGTGAGCTGTCCGCTCTGGATGAGCGCGCAGGCGGCGCGTCGTTCGTCGAGGGCCTTGTTCCAGCGTTGGCGCTCTGCGGCGGTGAGATCTGCGGGCGGCTGGGCGTGGTGCGGGTCGAGGTGATCGGGCAGGAGTGTGTGGGCTTCGGTCTGGTCGTGGATGTAGTCTTCGGTGGCCTGGGCGAAGTCCCAATCCTGTCCGTCCTTTCCCATGAGCTGCATGACGCGCGCTCGCGCGGTGACGAGGGCGTCCTTGGAGAGCTTGCGGAAGGCGTCGCGGATGGTGACGCTCTTGCGTCGTCCAGTCTCCCGTTCGAGGACCTCCGCGTGGAGGATGCCGTCGAGGTCAAGGCGGAAGGTGAAGGTGAAGTGGATGGGTTCGTCGTCGTTCTCATTGAGGTCTTCGACGCTGAAGGAGCCGAGGAGGGTGTTGTTGCGGACGTCTTCGGAGTCGCCGTGGTAGATGGAGACCGCGATCCTCTTCTGTCCAGGGAAGGCGGTCTGGTAGTCTTCTTGTCGTAGCGCAGGGAGCGGTGTAGAGCGCGGGATGATGGGGCTGTAGGCGAAGGAGCCGAGGTGAAGCCTCGTGGGGTCGATGACCTGGGTGCCGAGGGCGAAGGGGGTGATGTCGACGAGGACGCGCTGCGAGCGATCTCCGGCGAGCCGCGCGGCCTGGAGCGCCGCGCCGAGGGCGACGGCTTTATCGGGGTCTACGTCGCTGCGCGCCTCGCGTCCGAGGACCTCGCGGAGCATGGCCTGGACCCGGGGTGTGCGGGTGGCGCCGCCGACGAGGACGACCTCATCGAGCTGGTGTGCGAAGAGCCTGGCCTCCTGGAGGGCGTTCTGCACGGAGTCGCGCGTGCGCTGGATCCAGGGTTCGATGAGGGCTTCGTATTCAGCGCGTGTGAGTTCGAGCTCAAGGTGTCTGCTGACGCCGTCGATGAGGGCGAGGTGTTCGACCGCGACCCAGGTGGAGGCTCTGGAGGAGAGGCGTATCTTGGCCTCTTCGGCAGCGCGGAGGAGTCGCGCTCGGGCCTGAGGTGCGGCGGGGTTCTCGTCAGCGACCGGATCGAGGCCGTGTGCTTCGATGAAGCGTCGTCGGAAGAGCGCGACGAGGGCCTGGTCGAAGTCATCCCCGCCGAGCCGGGTGTCTCCGTGTGAGGCGAGGACCTCGCTGACGCGTCCGCGTGCGCGGACGATGGAGACATCGAAGGTGCCGCCGCCGAGATCGTAGACGAGGATGGTGCGCTGCTGTGTCTCGTTGTGTTCGCGGAGGTAGCAGAGGGCAGCGGCGGTGGGTTCGTTGATGATCTGGGCCACCTCGAATCCAGCGACCTCTCCTGCTTCGCGTGTGGCGGTGCGCTGCGCGTCTCCGAAGTAGGCGGGGACGGTGATGACCGCGCGATGTATGGGGGCCTGGACGTAGCGCTCGGCGGCGACTTTGAGGCGTCGGAGGATGAGGGCGGAGACCTCGACGGGGCTGAGGTGGTGGGCTCCGAGATCGATCAGGCGCTCTTCGCCCATGCTTCTCTTGATCGAGCGTGCGGTGCGCTCTGGGTAGAGCATGAACTGGTTGTTGGCAGGCGTGCCGATGAGGAGGTTGTCCTGGGGGTCGAAGGCGACGACCGAAGGGAGGAGGTCTTCGCCGTCCAGCGGGATGATGTTGAGGTCTTGTCCCTGGACGAGAGCGAGAGCGGAGTTGGTGGTGCCGAGGTCGATGCCGACGATATAGCCGTTGCTCATGAGCTTTTATCCTGGAGTGCAGCGCGCCCGCTGCGATTGACGATGACCTGCGCGAGGCGGAGTGCCCGCTGTCCGGGCGTGTGGTAGCCCTGGGCGACGACCTCTGTGACGACATCAGCGGGTGCGTCGCTTTGTTCGACGACGCCGAGCGCTTCCATGCGTTCGGGATCGAAGCGATCACCGGGTGCGACGTTCATGGTCTCGAAGCCGAGATCGAGGAGGCGCTCCCGGAGGTGTCGGTTGAGGAGTCGGAGGGCATCGAGGAGCGCGAGCGCGTCGGGGTCGGCCTCTTTTTTGAACCAGCGGCGGCGGGGTGTGGCGAGCCGCTCCGCGCTGGGTAGGGAGAGGGCGAGGCGGTCGAGGGTCTCGACGAGGGCTCTGCCCTGCGCGCGTCGTGCGTCCTCCTGGGCCCGCTCCAGGTCCAGCCGGGGTGGTGTCGTGGGTGCGGGTGGCGGTGGTGGGGTGGTTGTTGGGGAGTGCGCTTCGACGGCTTCGCGGAGCTGGCGTGTGGCCTGTGTCTCGGCGCGGACCTCCTGGCGCAGGGCGGCCATCTCGGCGAGGAGTGTGCGGAGGTCGACGGGTGGTGGTGCGGTGAGCGCGTCGAGGAGGTGAGCCGCGGCGGGGTCGTGAGCGAGGAGATGCAGGAGGGTGTTCCAGGAGGAGTCAGGCATGATCATCCCCGGCAGTTCGTGGGCGTCTGAGGAGAGCAGCGACCTCGTCTGTTGTGAGGCGTTGTCGCTGCGCCTTCCACTGCGCGGTCTCCAGGAGTCCTTCCAGGTTGAAGAGGGGGTCGATGCGATTCCAGATGCGCGCGCGTTGCGTACGCATCCTGTTGTAGGCCACGTTGAGGCGAGCGAACTCTTCGGGGTGTGTATCGGGTGGGAAGCGTTCGAGGAGGGCGAGGTAGCGGTCTTCGAGGTCTTGCTGCGAGATCTCGGGTGTGATCTCGAGGGTGAAGAGATCGATCATGGGGGTACCTCAACGGGTCTTGGGCGTGCTGGACTTGCCTTGAGCTTCCTGGTGTCGTTGGACGATCTCTTTGAGATTCCGGAGGATTGGCTCAATTTCTTGAAGCTGGGGTGCATCGTGGGAGAGGCGCGCTTCATGTTGCAGCGCCTGGGCCGCGAACGCAGCCCGTTGGGCGAGCTTGAGGCTGTGGGGGGAGCGCGAGGCCATCTTCCAGAAGAGGGGTTCGGTGGGATCCAGCTCCAGCCCGCGCAAGCCGAGGAGGCGCGCGCTGTCGCCGTCCCCCCAGCAGCGGAGGAGTTTTTCGCCCAGGGCTTTGATTGTGATGAGGGAGTCGATGCTCGCCGCGTGTTGTTCCAGCACGAGGCCCGTGAACCTGGCGTAGAAGGAGGCGTCGGTGGATTGGGTCTCGCAGTAGCCGTTGAAGTAGTGGGCGCCTTCGAGGGCGCCGATGAGGTGGGCGTAGAGGTCGGGGTGTGGGGGCAGGTGTGCGTCTCGCAGCAGCGCTGTGTGCAGCATGGGGACGCTGCGCTTGAGGTGGAGGTTTTCGTAGTGGACCTGCCGGATGACGCGCAGCTCTTCGAGGATCTTCAAGGCGAGGTGCCAGGGTGAGCCGAGGCGCTGTATCGCAGCGTCCCAGGCGTTGTTGAAGGCGCTCGTCTCTTTTTGTTGGATGAGGAGTGCGAGCTCGAAGCCGCTGAGGTCGAGGTCTCCGGCGGGTTGTGCGTGGGGGAGCGCTCGCAGGGTGCGCGCGGTCTCAGCGAAGGCGTCGCTCTTTTTGTCTTTGAGGTGCTTGCGTGCCTGGATGAGGAGGAGCTGAACCTGTGTCTTCTGGAGGTGTCGGCTGAAAGGTTCGAGCGCCTGGGCGCGTTGGAGGTGTCGTTGCGCTTTATGAAAGGAGCCGCGTTCGGCTGCGGCGAGGGCGGCTTCTTCCCAGGCGCCCGCGTCCTGAGGGTCCTGTTTGAGCCAGGCTTCCAGGGTGCGGGTGCGCTCCTGGTGCTCGTTGTGATCCGCGTAGGTGTCGAGGAGGAGCCTCCAGACGAAGGCGAGCGAGGGCTGGAGGTGGACGGCTTCGGAGGCGGCGGAGATGAGCTTGTTGTAGGTCGCTTTGATCTGTGCCGAGGCGAAGCGCAAGCTTCGGGGCGGCTCATCGTATGCGAAGAAGAAGGCGCGGGCCCCCTGCTCTTCGTGGAGCTGGTTGAGCTGGCCGGAGAGCGTCTCGGCGAGGAAGGTGAGGACGAGGGCTCTGCCGAGGGAGTCTTGACCGGCGAGGGCTTCAAGCCAGGAGGGTTGAGCGATCTCCAGGTAGTTTTCGAGGAGGGTGACGGCCGCCTGTGCGAGCCCCTCGTTGCGGGCTCCGGACGCGGCGAGGAGGAGGCCGCTGGGGTCATGTGGGGCCTCTCCGAAGGCTCGGTTGAGGCGTTGGGTGAGCTGTTTGAGGTCGGAGTTCGTGTCGCCCTTCCTGAAGCGGAGGAGCTCGTAGAAGGCGACGCCTCGGAGGAGTTCAGCCTGCTTGGGGTAGAGGGTCGCGAGGTGGGCGAGTGTGCGCAGCGCCGCGTTGGGTTGTTGTTTTATGACGAAGGCTTCAGCCTCCAACAAGCCAGCGACGAGCCCCCAGGGGTGGGGTTTGTCGAAGCTGGGTGGAGGAGTGGGTTGACGGCTGATGAGGGTCAGCGCGGCGGTGGCCCCTCGTGCGAGGGAGGTGACCTTTCCTTCGGCGAGCGTTTTGAGGATCTGGCGCGCTTCGTCGAGGGCGCCGCGATAGAGTGAGGCGAGGGCGCGGAGGAAGAGCCGGACGTCTCGGAGGGGTGAGCGTACGCCGACCACGCGTGCTCGTTCCGCTGCGGCTTTGTCCTCTCCAGCGGCGAGGAGCGCGGAGGCCTCCCGGAGGGCTTGCGCTTCAGCGAGGAGGGGGTGTTCGAGGGTGGCGAGCTGGCTCCAGGCGGCTTGATCCATCTGGAGGACCAGCTCGGGGAGGACGAACTCCAGGGCGTTGAGCAGGTGTTCGTGCTCCAGGGCGAAGAGCTCCAGGAGGGCGCGTTCAGGGAGCGCGCCAGCCAGCCATGCGAGGCGTTCAGGTGGTCCCTGGGGCGAGGTAGGCCAGAGCTCTTCGAGGAGGTCCAGGGCGCGTCGTTCGAAGCCTCGGTCGAAGGTGCGGAGGATCTTCTCAAGGCGAGCCGCCAGGACGTCTGGAGGAGGCGCGGGGGTCTCCCGCTGGGAGGTGTGGGGAGGCTTGGGGGACTTTGCTGCAGGCTTTTTTTTCTTGGATGGGTGTGCCACGGCGTATGTGCTCCGGTTGACGACCTACATTGGGATAATGGTCCTGGGTGCTGAAGGCAAGCTTATACGCCGCGCTTCGCCCAGACCGCGAGGAGATCCATCGTCCAGGCGACGCTGACGTGGACGAGGACGCCCGGCCAGATGGAGCGGGTCCAGAGGGCGAGGGTGCCCAGGACGATCCCGGCGACGACCGCGCCGAGCGTCTCCACGGTGGGCTTGCCGAAGTGGATCATGCAGTAGGGGATGGTCATCACCAAAACGCTGTACCAGCCCAGACGGGCGCGGGTCGCCTGGAGGAGGAAGCCCCGGAAGAAGAACTCCAGCGCCAGGAACTGCGCCGCATACGCCGCCTCCCAGACGATCCAGCCCGCCGGGTCGAGGTGGGCCCGCCCGTAGAAGGGGTAGGTCTGGCGGAAGGCAGGCTGCCAGGCGGCGAAGGCCACCAGCGGCAGGACGGCGGCGTAGAGGGCGCCGTAGAGGGGGGCGTGCCGCCAGAACCCCTGGAGCCGCAGCCCGTAGTCCGCGAGGGGCTCCTTGAAGACGAGGCGGACGCAGAGCGCAGGGAGCGCGCCGTAGAAGAGGAGCGTCGCGGCGACCCAGTAGAGGAGGCGGTGCAGCTCGGCCCGAGGCGCGTAGCGGAAGACGTAGCGGAGGTGCCCTGCCCAGGCGTCGCCGCCGAGCGCCTCCGCCACCGGGAGCATCCACTTCCACGCCTTGGCGGTGCCGAAGTCGTGGAGGAGCGTGAGGAGGACGGCGCAGAGGATCAAGGCGAGGGTCAGGCGGAGGTCGAGCCCCCTGCCCTCCTTGAGCGCCTCGGCGGTGGCGTCGTCGTCCGCGCGGAGGCGCGCTTCGAGGTGCTTGAGGAGGTGCATGGGCGGCGCTCAAGAAAAAGAGGCGAGGCGCCCCGGCGGGGGGCCGGCGCCACGCCCCCGACACCCCCCGGGCGGCGCA
>CAUJGC010000353.1 GCA_963169075.1 Myxococcota bacterium | reverse complement strand
CGGCGCAAAAAGGGCGTCAAATCGATCGATTTGACGCCCTTTTTGCGCCGGGATGCCTCTTCTCTCAGGGCTGTGCCGCGAAGGGCTTGAGGGCCTCGGAGGTCTGGCAGAGGCGCGCGTGCTCGTCGTTGTCGTCGCCGCCGCAGACCTTGGAGGCGGTGAAGTAGGCGACCTTCTTGTTCTCGACGCCGGCGCTGAGGCGGCAGAAGCGCTCGATCTCCTGGTCCTCGTCGGGCTCGCAGGGGACGCCGAGGCAGAGGTTGATCTCGTCGGAGCTGAGGTGGTCCTTGAAGAAGCGGGCGCACTCGTCGGGGCTGGAGGTGATGTAGGCCGCGGTGGCGTAGATGCAGTCGTCGAGGACGCCGCCGAGGCAGGCCGCGGACCAGTACTTGGCGGATTTTTTGTAGTTGGGCTTGAAGTCGGGGTCGAGGTTGAGGGCGCCGGTGAAGAAGTAGCCCATGCGGGAGCAGGCCTTGGCGCTGCCTGTGTCGCAGCCCTCCGCGATGATGCCCTCCAGCTTGCGGATGTTGGGCGTGATGGCGTGCTCGCCGTAGCGGTCGTTGTCGGCCCAGCTCTCGCCGCCGTAGACCTGCTCCATGACGCCGCAGGCGATGTCCTGTCCGTCGCGGCAGCCCTGCTCCATGAGCGCGGCGAAGGTCTTGAGGGTGGGGCCGCTGCGGGGGAGGTCGTTCTTGTCGTCGCGGAGGGCGATGGCGGCGGCGGCGGCGACGCAGGCGTCGGGTGCGCCGCCGATCTCGCAGGAGGCGCGCATGCGTTCGATCAGGGGCTTGGTGGCGGCGAAGAAGGAGGTCTCGCCGGGGCTGAGGGCGGAGGTGTCCTCGTCATCGGTGGTGGGGAGCTGCTCCAGGCCGTAGGTGTAGGTCATCTTGTGGCTGGTGAGGAGCATCCCGGCGAGGCGGTTGCAGCTCTCGTCGGACCCCTTGTCGCACTGCTGTCGGCAGGTGGGCTCGTCGCCGGGGTCGCAGAGGAAGGTGGTCTCGGCGGAGAGGCTCTCGCGGGGGACGCAGGCGCCGCCGGCGTAGACGAGGCCCGGTGCGCAGGAGGGCGTGGCGCGGGCGTTGGTGATGCCTGCTGCGCCGAAGCACTCCTGTCGCTCCGGGAGGCGCTGTGAGGTGCAGGCTGTCGTGGTGAGGGTGAGGGCGAGGAGCGTGGGGCCGAGGAGGTGAGCGTAGCGCATGGCGTGGACCTGAAATAAAAAGAACGCACAAAATATATTATTTTTATAATATATTTTGTGCGTTCCTGGATGTTGACTGGAGCGGGCCAGGGTGCCGGGGGGCGAGGCCCCCCCGGCGCTCCCGAGGCGTGCTTACTCGTCGTCCTCGGCGTACTGGGCCAGGTCGATGCTGTAGACGCAGAGGTTGGTGTTCTCGGGGGAGTCCTCCAGGTAGCAGGCCTTGGAGGAGGCGTAGTAGGCGCGGGCCTTGTTCTCGAAGCCGGAGGTCTGCTTGCAGAAGTCTGCGATCTCCTTGGTCTCGGTGGGGGAGCAGGGGACGCCGAGGCAGAGCTCCAGCTCCTCCTCGACGAGGTTGCTCTTGAGGAAGGACTCGCACTGGGCGGGGTCGTTGGTGACGTAGGAGGCGGTGGCGTACATGCAGGCGGTGCTGATGCCGCCGAGGCAGGCCTCACCCCAGTACTTGGCGGCCTTCTTGAAGTCGGGCTTGAAGGAGTCGTCGAAGCTGAAGAAGCCGACGAAGAAGTCCGCGAGCTGGTCGCAGGCGGCGGCGCTGCCGGTGTCGCAGCCCTCGGAGACGATGTCCTCGAACTTCTTGACATCCTTGGCGATGGCGTTGCCGCCGTACTTGCCGGAGTCGGCGGCCCAGGAGGGGTCCTCGGAGTAGATGCCTGCGATGGTGCGGCAGGCCATGCTCTGCCCGTCGCGGCAGCCCTGCTCCATGAGCTTGGCGAACTCGCGGAGGGTGGCGCCGGTCTGGGGGTAGTCGTCGCCGTCGTTCTTGATGGAGAGGGTGGCGGCGGCGACGAGGCAGGCGTTGGGCTCGACGTTCTGGCAGGCGGCCTTCATGCGGTCGAGCTGGGGCTCGGCGTCCTTGAGGAAGGCGCTCTCCTTGGCGGAGAGGGAGTCGGCGTTGTCGGGGCCGGTGGCGAAGGCGTCGTCCTCCAGGCCGTAGAAGACGCTGAGCTCGATGTGCTTGCTGAGGATCATGCCGCCGAGGCGGCCGCAGCTCTCGTCGGAGCCCTTGTCGCACTGGGTGCGGCACTCCTTCCAGTCGCCCTCCTTGCAGAGGAAGGCCTCGTCGGCGGCGAGGTCGCTCTCGGCGACGCAGCCGCCATCGACGTAGACGAAGCCGGCGTCGCAGGAGCGGGTGTCCACCTTGACGGGTGCCGCGCTGGCCTGCTTGGCGTCGCCCTCGGTGAGGGGGACGAGGTTGATCTGGGTGATGGCGGCGCAGCCGTCCACGGGCTCGCGGTCGCTGCGGTTGGCGCCTTCGCAGGTCTGGGGGTCGCCGTCGCTGGCCTGGACAGACTTGGCGCTGGAGGTCTCCGCGCTGGCCTCGCCGTAACCGAAGACCTCGCCTGCGGCGGCGGCCTGGCCGCGCTCGCCGGTGGCGAGGGTGAAGGCGCCGAGGGTGGCTCCCGCGACGAAGTGGGTGGCCTCCTTGCAGTGGGGGGCCTGGACCTGGGCCTTGTTGAAGGAGTTGACGGTGTTGGTCTGGTTGCCGACCATCATATAGGCGAGGTTGAGGGCCTTGCCCTGGTCGAAGGCGGCGCGGAAGGAGCTGGGGAGGGTGTAGTTCTTGAGCGACGCCTGGGCGGAGGTGGCGTCGTTCATCTGGAGGACCTTGGTCTTCTTGGAGATGCCCTTGTACTTGTAGTCGGCGCCGGGGATGGAGCAGCCGCGGAGGACCTTGGCGCCCTCGCAGGTGTACTTGATGAGGGCCATGCCGTTGCCCATCTCGGCTTCGAGGGCGGCGCGGTCACCGTCGCTCCACTCGACGATGAAGGGATCGACGGGGGACTTGAGGGTGTCCGGGGTGCACTTGATCTCGTTGCCGAGGGCGCCGGTGGCGTTGAAGCCGTCAGGGCGGACAGGGTTGTCGTTGCCGCAGGAGGTGATCCCTGCGGCGACGAGGAGCGCGGTGCAGATGGTGAGGACGGTGTGCTTCTTCATGATCTCCCCTCGGGGTTCCAGTTCAGGCGTGCGAGCGCGGTTCGGTGGTCTGTTGAAGAACCCGCGAGGGTTCCGGCAAGGGATCAGACGACGCAGCGCAGCGACTTTGCAGCGATCTCGTTCCGGCTCGAAGATCGGCACGGGCGAGTGTTCTATACGCGAGGGCTCGCGGCGTTGTCCAGCGCAGAGGGCAGCTTGAGCGGGTCAGGGCCAGGGCGTGACGTGGATGGAGCGGGTGGTGGGGTCCTTGCCGGGCTTGGGCTTGCGTACGCGGGGTCGCTCGCGGTGGCGCGTGGCCTTGCCGGGGCGTGAGGTGTCGGTCCAGTAGTAGGAGCGGTCGCGCGTGTCGAGGTGGATGAAGGTGGAGCGGGGGTACCAGCCCGCGCCGATCTGGTCGAAGGTGCTCTCGACAAAGGCGAGGAGGGCGTGGCGGCTGGTGCCCTTGACGTCGATGTCTGCGGCGTGTCCGGTGTTGTGGTTGCTGGTGCGCGCGCGTCGCCCGGGCTTGCGGTAGGCCGAGATGATCTCCACCGGGGCATCGAAGTGTTGCCCGACCAGGTAGAGGAGGGTGAAGAGGCGCGGGTCGTAGGCGATCCAGGGGGCCTCGACGGGGGAGTCCTCGTGTTGGGGCTCGTAGAGGGCGCGGCAGAGGGTGACGTAGGCCTCGGGGCGCATCTGGCCGTCGGGGTCAAAGAGCTGGACGCGGAGCGCGCCGCCGCCCTTCCCATAGAGGATGCGCAGCTCGCCCTGGGGGATCGCGGCGCGTCGGGGCGGCGGCGGTCGTCGGGCGCGTCGTCCTCGCCGGGCCGCGGGCGGCGGGGCTGGCGCTGGGGCGGCCTGGGAGGCGAGGGCGGGCCAGGCGGTGCGGAGCGAGGCGGCGTTCTGAGCCAGCGCGACGCGCCGCTGGGCGGCGTCGAGGAGGTCGGGGTGGAGCCGATCGGCGGCGAGCCGCGTGGCGCGCTGCCGGACCTCCAGCGCGGCGGGCGCGCCGGGGGCCGCGTCCTGGGCGCGCTCCTGGGCGCGCTGGAGCGCGCCCAGGAGGCGCAGCGCGGCCTCAGGGGTCACGTCGGGCGTCGGGGTGGCTGCGGTGGCCGGCGGCGCCGAGGTTGGCTGCGCCGGGGTCGGCGGCGTCGCGGTCGGCGTGGCGCAGTAGCAGGCGGCGAGCGAGGTGAGGAGGAGGAGCGGGAGGAGCCTCTTCCAGCGGTCGGCGGGGTCCATGCGTCCCTGGTCTATTGGGTTCGCTTGATCTTGGGCTTGGGGCCCGTGAAATCAATGGTGTACTCCGCTGTGCTGTTCGCATCTACATCCAGCTCGACCTCGCCTCGGGCGCCGTCGGGGTTGACCAGGGTGACGGTGTAGTGGCCGGAGGGGAGGGCGTGCTTCTTGACCTCTTCGAGCTGCTCCGAGCCGACGAAGATGAGGGTCTCGGGGGGCCTGACGTTGAGGGTCAGCTCGCCGGGGTCGCGCTGGATCTTCTCCAGCTCGGGGTTGAGGTCGAAGGAGCCGACGGTGGTGGCGATGATGCGGCGCCAGGGCTGGTAGTCGCGCGTCTTGACCTCGACGCGGAGGGTCTGGTTGCGGGCGCTCTGGGGCCTGTAGACCTGGGCGACGCCTTCGAGCTGGTCGTTGAGGAAGATCTGGGCGTCCTTGGGGAGGGCGTTGACGCGGATCTCGACGAAGTGCCTGGCGAGGTCGCGGTCCTCGGGGACGAGGTTGGCGGAGGGGAGCTTGATCTCCTCGTTGGCGTAGGCGAGGTGGGTGATGACGTGATCGAGGTAGCCGGAGCGCCGGAGCGTGATGTGGTGCTCCAGGTTGGCGGTGACGCCCTCCAGGGTGGCGGGCGTGGTGCCGACCTTGCGCCCGTCGAGGAAGATGTCGGCGCCGTCGGGGACGGAGGAGAGGGTGAGCTTGCCGGTGGGCCACGCCGCAGGGGCGGGCTCCTCGGCGCGGCCGCGCCGCCGGGGCTTGGCGCCTTCTGGGGGCGCCGGAGCGGCGAGGGGCTCCAGGGTGAGGGTGATGGGGTCGAGGGTGGCGGCGTCGGCGGGGACATCGACGTTCTTGTGGAGGGGCTTGTAGCCGTCGAGGTAGAGGCTGACGGTGTTGATGCTGCCCGGGACGAGGGGGAAGGAGTCGGGGGCCTGTCCGCTGACGAGGACGCCGTTGATGACGACCGAGGCGCCGGAGGGCTCGGAGGTGATGGAGGCCTGGAGGGTCTTGAGGGGTGGGGGCGGCTCTCCGAGGTTGGCCTCGGGGAGGGGGGTCCTGGTGTCGGTGTTGGCGAGGAGGTCGGGGGAGGCGAAGAGCTGCCCGCGGGAGACGATCAGGTAGCCCGCGTAGCCGAGCATGAGGAGGACGGCGGCGCCGATGATGAAGTAGTAGATGCGCGAGCCCTTCTCGTAGACCTCCATCTCGCCGTCTTCTTCGGAGCGGAGGGTGTGCTCGACGCGCTTGACGGAGGACTTCTTGACCTGCTTGCGGCCCTTCTTCTTGAAGTCGGCGTTCTGGCTCACCTCATAGGGCGCGTTGGGGTTCGCGACGAAGGACACGGCCTCGCCGGGCTGGGGCGGCCTGGGGGGCGGGGCGCCGTGGGCGGGGGGTCCGGGTGGGCGCTTGCCGGGGCGCGGCGGTCCGCCGGGCGGTCCGGGGGGCCGTTGGGGGGTGGGCGTGGGGGTCTGTCCGGTGAGGGCGGGGTCCTCCGCGGGGACGTCCAGCTTGTCTGGGAAGATGTCCTTCATATATTCCGCGATCTGGATAGGACCGGTCTTCATCCGGTTGTCAGTGAGGAAGTCTTCCAGGGCGAGCTGCAGCTCCCTGGCGCTCCTGAAGCGGTCCTCGGGGCGTCGCTGGAGGGCTTTGAGGACGATGGCTTCGAGATCGCGGGGGTAGTTGGGCTGGAGCTGGGAGGGCGGGGTGACGACGGCTTCGGAGACGCGCTGGATGGTCTGGATGTCGGTGTCGGCCTTGAAGAGGCGTCGGCAGACGGTGATCTCGTAGAGGATGGTGCCGAGGGCGAAGAGATCGGAGCGGTGGTCGATGGGGGCGCCGGAGCACTGCTCGGGGGACATGTAGGCGAACTTGCCCTTGATCTGCCCGGTGCGCGTGGTGGTGACCTTGTTGGCGGCCTTGGCGATGCCGAAGTCGAGGACCTTGGCGGTGCCGTTGAAGGAGACGAGGATGTTCTGGGGTGAGATGTCGCGGTGGACGATGTGGAGGGGTGTGCCGGCGTCGTCGGTCTTGGTGTGGGCGTAGTGGAGCCCGGCGGCGGAGTCCGCGATGATGCGCACGGCGTGCCTGAGGGGGATGAAGTTCCCGACGGCGAGGCCGCGCTCGCAGATGTGGCGGAGGTCCATGCCGTGGACGTACTCCATGGCGATGAAGTAGTCGTGGTCGTGCTGTCCGAGCTCGTAGATCTGGACGACGTTGGGGTGTGTGAGGGAGGAGGCGATGCGCGCCTCGTCGAGGAACATCTGGATGAGCTCGTCGTTGTCGGCGTGCGTGGGCAGGATGCGCTTGACGACGACGTTCTTCTGGAAGCCTTCGACGCCCTGCTGTCGGGCGAGGTAGATCTCCGCCATGCCGCCCGAGGCGATCTTGCGGAGGAGCTGATAGCGACCGATCTGCATCGGGGCGGCCTCTAGGGGGGGGTGAGCGGAGGGCGAGGTCGCGGCTCGCGTCCTCGACGGTGTCCGTAAGGCGTGAGGATACGTTGTGGTGGTCGCGGGTGTCAATGTTTGGTCCCGGGGTGACAAGCGGTCGGGTGTGGGGCATGATGCGCGGGCGTGGGTGGGGGTAGCAGGACGGGAGGTGGAGATGAGGCTTCGGAACGGTCATCTGGTGGCGATGACGGCGGCGTTGGTGGGGATGAGCTGCCTGCTCTCGGCGGGGGGGGTCTTGGCGTGGAGTCGGAGCGCGCTCTCGCAGGTGTCCGTGGAGGTGGGGTCGGTCGATCTGTCGTTTGTGGACAAGAAGGGGAAGGGGGTGAAGCTGGGGCCGAAGGCGCTGCTGGACCCGGGCGAGACGCTGGATCGCTTCAAGAACGGGTATGTGAAGACGACGCTTGGGGTGGAGGTGACGAACGCGGGGAGCCTGCCGCTGGAGGTGCACCGCGTGGACTACACGGTGAAGCTCAACGGGTTCGAGGCCGGCGAGGGGACGTTTCCGGGCGAGGGGAAGGGGCCTGTGACGCTGGAGCCGGGGTCGCCGTACAAGACGACGATCAAGCTGAAGACGCCGACGAAGAAGGTGTTGAAGGGTGATCTGACGAAGCTGCTGCGCGGCGGCGAGGTGGTGGTGGAGGTGGAGGGGGAAGCGGAGGGGGCTGCGCTGGGGTTGCGCTCGCGCCAGCGCTTTGAGACGAAGCGTACGGCGAGCTATCCGTGAGGGAGGAGGGGGCGATGCGGCAGGCGCGGGTTGTAGGTTGGTGTGGGGTGATGTGCGCTGTGGCGCTGGTGGCGTCAGGGTGCTGCGGGGCGTGCGGCGAGGCGCTGGAGGGTGCGGGGAAGGGCGCGAAGAAGACGGTAAAGAAGAAGGGGGAGCCTGCGGCGGAGGTGATCACCTACGCGGCGATCAAGGATCGCAAGAGCGGCCCGAGCGACGTGAAGCCGAGCGGTCGGAGCGGCTCGACGCTGAAGACGAAGCAGGGGGTGATCGAGGGGTGGGCGGAGGAGGTGGAGCGTCGCGGCGCGGTGAAGGTGGGGGGTGAGGCGTCGTCGTGCGGTGGCGGGGAGAGCGTGGGGGATCTCTTCAAGAACGCGGTGTTGGAGCTGGATCGGGAGGCGCAGAAGGAGGTGAAGCTCTCGGTGGCGGAGGAGGCGAAGCTGGGGGACGCGCTGGCGGCGAAGCTGCGTGAGCACAAGGACTTCAAGGGGCGTGTGGACACGGCGAAGACGGCGGGGTGGCGGGCGTATCTGGCGCGTGTGGCGCAGCCGCTGCTGGCGGAGGCGAAGCGTAAGAAGCTGACGTATCACTTTCATGTGATCGACGCGCCGGTGGTGAACGCGTTCGCGATCCCGGGGGGGCACATCTACTTCTTTACGGGGCTGCTGGAGAACCAGGGCGGGACGTGGCTGCGGAGCGAGGCGGAGCTGGCGGGGATCCTGGCGCACGAGATCAGCCACATCGATCTGGGGCATGTGACGGCGGTGTATCGCTATCTGAAGCGCTTCGGCGTGGCGGGCGGTCCGGGGGAGGAGGTGGCGCAGGTGGCGGTGGCGCTGGCGCGTCACCCGTTCTCGTCGGTGCAGGAGGACGAGGCGGACGCGAACGCGGTGCGGATGATGACCTGGGCGCAGTACTCGCCTGGGGAGTTCGCGTCGATGTGGGAGCGCTGGGCGAAGGCCGAGGCGAAGGTGGAGGCGAGCCGCCGGGGGGAGCAGGGGGGGAAGAAGGACCCGATCCAGGAGGAGCTGGAGGGGCTGCTGCGGAGCCACTCGCCTGCGAAGAAGCGGGCCTGCAACGCGCGTGTGGTGGGTGGGGAGGTGTTGGAGCAGGTGCGCTTTGATCGCTTCTATGTGGGAGAGACGAACTACCGCGAGCAGGTGTGGCGCGGCGACGAGCAGCATTGAGGTGGTGTGGTGGAGGTGGTCGTCATCGGTGCGGGAGTGGCTGGGCTCGGGGTGGCGTGGCGGCTGGCGTCGGCGGGGTGTCGGGTGCGCGTGCTGGAGCGGGCGCGTCCTGGGGCCGGGGCGTCCACGGCGGCGGCGGGGATGCTGGCGCCGGTGTCGGAGGCGGAGCTGATCGAGGACAGCGCGCTGGAGCTGAAGCTGGAGAGCCTGCGCCGCTGGCCGGGCTTTGTGGCCTCGCTGGAGGCGGCGTCGGGGGTGGAGCTGGAGTATCGCGGGGACGGGACGCTGGTGGTGGCGCTGGATCGTGACGACGCCGAGCAGGTGCGTCGTCACTACGAGCGGATGGTGGAGCTGGGCCTGCCGGCGTCGTGGGTGAGCGGTGAGGAGGCGCGGGGGATGGAGCCGCTGCTGTCACCGACGATCCCGGCGGCGATCTCGATCCCGAGCGATCATCAGGTGGACCCGCTGCGCTTGATCGAGGCGCTGGTGGTGGCGGTGGAGCGCGCTGGCGGGGTGATCGAGTCCGGCGTGGAGGTGGAGGAGATCGAGGTGTGGGGCGGCGCGGCGCGCGGGGTGGTGGGTCGCGGCGCTGACGGCGCCGAGGCGCGCTGGGCGGCGGAGGTGGTGGTGGTGGCCGCCGGTGCGTGGACGCGTCGCCTGCGGGGGCTGCCGGGTCGGCTGGGGCGCGCGATCCGCCCGGTGAAGGGGCAGATGATGGCGCTCCTGATGGAGCCCGAGCCCGTCCTGCGCCGCGTCGTGCGCGCGCCCGAGTGCTACCTGATCCCCCGTCGCGACGGTCGGCTGATCCTGGGGGCGACGAGCGAGGAGCGGGGCTTTGACGAGCGGCTGACGGCGGGTGGGATGTTCGAGCTGCTGCGCGGGGCCTGGGAGACGTTGCCGATCACATATGAGCTGCCGCTCCTGCGGAGCTGGACGGGGCTTCGGCCTGCGGCGCTGGACAACGAGCCGCTGTTGGGGCAGACCTCGGTGTCGGGGCTGGTGATGGCGGGCGGGCTCTACCGCAACGGGATCCTGCTGACGCCGATCACCGCGGACGTGGTGTCCGAGGCGGTCTTGAGCGGGGCGCAGCCCGCGCTGGCGGCGCACCTGTCGCCGCGTCGGCTGGAGTAGCGAGGAGCGGCGATGCTTGAGGTGAGCTTGAACGGCGAGCGGCGCCAGGTGGCGCCCGGGACGACGCTGGCGTCGCTGCTGGCGTCGGTGGGCGTAGACGCGTCGCAGGGCGGGGTGGCGGCGGCGTTGGATGGAGCGGTGGTGCCTCGGGCGCGGTGGTCGAGCGCGGTGCTGGAGCCAGGCGCCGAGGTGGAGGTGATCCGGGCGACAGCCGGGGGCTGAGGAGCGCAGGATGGAGCGAAGCGACGAGGCGCCCCAGGGGGCGCCGCTGGAGATCGGTGGGCGGACCTTCCGGAGCCGCCTGATGCTGGGTACGGCCAAGTACCCGAATCTACACGTGTTGGAGCGCGCGCTCGCGGTGAGCGGCGCCGAGATCGTGACGGTGGCGATCCGCCGGATCAACCTCCAGGATGACGCCCCAGGGGTGCTGGATGTGATTGATCGGGAGCGGGTGCAGCTCCTGCCGAACACCTCGGGGTGCTACACGGCGAAGGACGCGATTTTGACCGCCCACCTGGCGCGGGAGGCGCTGGGGACGCCCTGGATCAAGGTGGAGGTGCTGGGGGATGATCGGACGCTCTTCCCGGACGTCACCGAGCTGCTGGAGGCCTGCCGCGTGCTGGTGGCCGACGGCTTTGTGGTGCTGCCCTATTGCAGCGACGATCCGGTGATCTGTCAGCGGCTTGAGGAGCTGGGTTGCGCGGCGGTGATGCCGCTCGGGGCGCCGATCGGGAGCGGGATGGGGCTGCGCAACCCCTACAACCTCCAGATCATCCGGGAGCTGGTGCAGGTGCCTGTGGTGGTGGACGCGGGCGTGGGCACGGCGTCGGACGCGGCGCTGGCGATGGAGCTGGGGTGTGACGCCGTGCTGCTGAACACCGCAGTGGCCGGCGCGAAGGACCCGGTGAAGATGGCGGCGGCGATGCGCGCTGGCGTGGAGGGGGGGCGGCTGGCCTTTGAGGCGGGGCGCATCCCCCGGCGGCTCTACGCCTCGGCGTCGAGCCCGCTGGAGGGGATGATCGGGACGAAGGTGGGGCGTCGTTGAGCGGGGCGGCGGGGCGGCTCTGGGCGATCACCGATCCTGGCCTCCCCAGCGGCGGCGGCGGGTGGGTGGGCGCGGCGGAGGAGGCGGTGGAGGCGGGGGTGCCGTGGCTGCTCCTGCGGGCGCGCGGGGCGCCGCCTGCGTCGGTGGAGGCGGCGGGGCGCCGCCTCCAGGCGGCGTGCGTCCGTCGGGGCGCCCGGCTCTTTGTGCGCGATGACGTGGCGCTGCTGGAGCGGCTTGGGGCGGCGGGGCTGCACCTGCCCTCGGACGCGGGGTCGAGCGCGGCCCGGCGGTCCGCCGCCGAGGCGGCGCTGGGGCGTCCGGTCCTCCTCTCGCGGGCGTGTCACAGCCTGGAGGAGGTGGCGACGGCGGCGGCGGAAGAGGCTGATTTTATATTTTTTTCTCCTGTTTTTGATACGATATCAAAAGGAATGGTGTCACCTGCGGTGGGGCTGGCGGGGCTGGCGGCGGCGAGCGCGGCGGCGCCGGGGCGGGTGGTGGCGCTGGGCGGCGTGACGCCTGAGCGTGCGCGGGCGTGCCTGGAGGCGGGGGCGGTCGGGGTGGCGTCCATCGGGGGGATCTTCGGGGATGGGGCGGGGGTGTCGGCGGCGCTGGCGCGCTGGCGCGCGGCGCTTGGGGGGAGGTTGTGAGGTGGTGGCGGAATTTCCCGGGTCGTGTCGCCGTCTTGTTGCAGTGTGTGCGTTCAGGCTCCAGCGCGGTGCGGTGGCGTCAACGCACCTGATGCCGAGCGGCTGCATCGTGTTGTGAGGTGAGGTCATTTGATTTTGACGTCACAACCCGGTAGGTCAACGCACGGGGAGAGGTAGCGGCGCGTCGCGTCGCACGCCGTGGTGCTCCCCACCTCAGCCCATAAGAGAAGAGCGCGCGATGCACAACACCCATGATGGCAGCGTCGATGAGGTTCAGGGCCGCCTGGTGGCGGAGCTGCGTCCGTTCTACGACGAGGCGTTCTCGGTGACGGAGGCTTATCGGGAGACGCTGCCCGATCTGCAGAACGGCGAGAACACGAGCCCGCAGGTGGCGATCCAGCACGTGGGCATCCACAACTTCCGGCTGCCGATGCAGATCGAGACGCGCGACGGCGAGCCCGTGCAGCTGCACTGCTCGGTGACGGGGACGGTGTCTCTGGATGCCCACAAGAAGGGCATCAACATGAGCCGGATCATCCGCACCTTCTACGAGTACGAGGCGCGGGCGCTCCATCCGGACACGCTGCGCGACGCGGTGCAGCGCTATCTGGATCGGCTGGACAGCTCGTCGGCGCGGCTGGCGATCGCCTTTGACTACCCGATGAAGCAGCAGTCGCTGCGGAGCGGGCTGGAGGGGTACCAGTACTATCCGGTGGTGTTGGAGACGATGATCACGCCTGACGGGCTGCGTCACTTCATGCACCTGGACTTCATCTACTCGTCGGCGTGTCCGTGCAGCTATGAGCTCTCGGTGCACGCGAACCTCTACAAGGGTGTGGCGGCGGTGCCGCACAGCCAGCGCTCGGTGGCGCGGGTGTCGATCGAGTTCAAGGACTTCATCTGGATCGAGGAGCTGGTGGAGCACTGTCGCGCCGCGCTCAAGACCGAGACGCAGGTCATGGTCAAGCGTGAGGACGAGCAGGCCTTCGCGGAGCTGAACGCGGCGAACCTGAAGTTTGTGGAGGACGCGGTGCGCCTGCTCCATGTGGAGCTGGACGCGAACCCGCAGATCCTGGACTTCCGGGTGTTCGCCTCGCACGAGGAGTCGCTGCACTCCCACGACGCGATCAGCGTGATCGTGAAGGGCGTGCCCGGCGGCTTTGACGCCTTCATCCCGCCCTTCTCGATCCCGAGCGCAGGGCCTCGGCGCTGAGGGGCGCCGGGGTCGCGACCCCGGCTGTTGGCGGCGCTCGAAGCACCTTCACCGAGCAAAAGACATGCAAATCAACATGGATTTGCATGTCTTTTGTTTTCTTGGGGGTGGGGTTGCCGCTGGGTTGAGGAGAGATCGCCTCGGGGCTTCGCGGTGGGAGAGCGCCGCTCCGGTGTGGCGAGGGCGCCCGAGGCGAGCGAGGTGTGGAGACGGGCTCAGGCGGCGCGCCAGGGGCGGGCGTCCTCGTCGTCGTCTCCGTCGAGCTGTCCGCGCTGAACGCCCTCCAGGCAGGCCTGGAGGAGCCAGTGCTCGTCGTCGTTGTGCAGCTCGTCGTCGGCGTCGTCGGCGTCGTCTTCGAGGTGGGGGTAGTGGAGGTGGTTGTAGTCGCGGAGGCAGGCCTCTTCTCGGGGGTCTGGGAGGAGGGCTTCGCCGCTCCAGAGCGCGTCGTCTTCGTCGTCTTCGTCGTCGTCGAGGGGAGATGGCGGGGGGATGCGGTCGATGAGGGCGAGGAGGTGCTCGGGGGTGCGCTCGTCGTCGTGGAGGGGGTTGACGCGCCAGGCGCCGGTGGTTGTGCGGAGGAGGACGAGGGTGGCCTCGGGGTGGAGGGTGATGAGGAGGCTGGTGGGGCCCCAGGGTTCGACGAGGGCGTGTTGGGGGGTGGGGAGGTCGAGGAGGTGGAGCCAGGGGTCGAGGGCGTCGCGGAGGGGTGCCTCCAGGGCGCGTGCGGCCTCGTGGATGTCGAGGTGGGTTGGCGTGGTGTCGAGGGCGTTTTGGAGGGCGCGGAGGGTCTGAGCGCGGAGGAGGGCGACGCTGTGCTCCGCGAAGGCGGCGCGCTGGTGGTGGAGGAGGGTGCGCTGGAGGGGGGTGGGCCAGGCGTTGATGTGTCGCTGGGCGTAGTCGTGGACGGCGGCGGCGAGGTGTGCGTTGAGGAGGTCTGCGATGCGTTCGAGGTGCTCTTCGGTGGGGTCGTGGAGGAGGTGCCTCAGCTCGCGGAGGGTGGCGTTGGGGTCGAGGAGGGGTCGTTCGGGGATGTGGAGGGAGGGCCAGGCGGCGATGCAGGCGGCGAGGTGGTCGCCGTGGAGTCCGAGGGGTCGTGCGGTCCAGCCGTGGTGCGTCCAGATCAGCTCGAGGTGGCTGTGGGGGTCGTGGAGGGTGACGCCGTCGGGTGTGGGTTGTGCGTGGAGGGCAGGTGGGAAGCCGCGGAGGGCCGCGAAGGTGTCGCAGGGCTCCTGGAGGGCGCGCTGGAGGCGCTGGGCGAAGAGGTCAGGTTGGTGGAGGTGGTGTTGGAGCGCGTGTTGGAGGAGGTGTTGGAGGTCGTTGAGGAGTCGTTGCTGCGCGTTGCGTAGGACATCGGTCAGGCACATAGGACCTCGGGCGGTGGTGGCGGCGCAGGTGTGATGCGCTGCTCGGGTGTGCGGACTGGGTGTAGCTTGGGGTGGCGGGCGTGTCAAGTGGATTGTTCAGCGGAATTCTGTTCACTTGTCTGGGGGTGTTTTTGTTGGGGTGGTCGAGGCAGAAAAAAAGGGTGGCGCGCTGAGATTCTTGTTGACGTGAGTGGCGTCGTAGGGTACCTCAACGCTCGCCACGGATGACGCGGGCAGAAAAAAGAGGTTGACAGCCTGAGTCTCTTCTGCCAATGTGAGCATCACCGTGTGCGGTCCACCGCCTGGACCTATGAGACAGGCTCATGGAGCACACGTGTCAAAAGAAGAAGGTATCTTGATTGAGGGGACGGTCCGGGAGGCGCTCAAGGGCGCTATGTTCCGGGTCGAGCTGGAGAATGGGCACGAGGTTCTCGCGCACATCTCCGGGAAGATGCGGAAGTTCTATATCCGTATCCTGCCTGGTGATAAGGTCACGGTGGAGCTCTCTCCCTATGATCTGACGCGCGGTCGAATCATCTACCGCTCCAAGTAGAACAGTCTTCGCTGCGCTGGCGAATCGCCGCGCAGCACACGCCGCCCGCGAGCAGTCCCCCCCTGCTTGCGGTGCCGCTCGCCTGCCGACCGCCCCGTTGGCGGGCGAGCCCCCTTTCCCTGAGCGCAGGTGCGCGTCAGGGCTTGAGTCAGCCGCTTGAGAGAGCGGCGTCTGTCGCCCGCGAGCAGTCCCCCCCTGCTTGCGGTGCCGCTCGCCTGCCGACCGCCCCGTTGGCGGGCGAGCCCCCTTTCTTGCCAGCGCGACGCTTCGCGCTCCGAAGCCCCGGACTCTGCAGGAGTCCGGGGCTTTGTAGTTTTCTTGTGGTTTATCGCGGGTGTGTACGGGGGATTTGCGCTGTGGGCGCAAACACGCTATGACGCGGCGCAGGGAGTCGGGGCGTCGCGAGCGGCCCTCGGCGTTGGCAGGAACAGCTCTCAGCCGCGCGTGTGCTTTTATGTTGCGTCATCAGCTCTGGACGACATCGTGGGTTCTTGGGATGGGTCTCCTCTTCATGGCGGGTTGCTCGGAGGACCCGGTGCGTGGGGGGGGCGAGCCGGAGGTGGAGGGTCCTGAGGACTGCGTCGCGGGGGAGATCTACAACACGGTGTTGAAGCGGTGCGTGACGTCGAACCTGGACGCGGGTCGCGAGGACGCGTCGGGCGGTGAGGACGCGTCTGGTGAGGACACGTCGGGTGAGGACGCGTCCGGGGGTGAGGACGCGTCGGTGGAGGAGGACGTGTTCGTGGACGACGGCTGCGACGAGGATCGGGACGGTGCGCGCTCGATCGCGTGCGGCGGCGCCGACTGCGACGATCGGGACTTTCGTCGCTCGCCGGATCGTGCGGAGTCGTGTGACAGCATCGACAACAACTGCGATGGTCAGGTGAACGAGGGGATCAGCTGCACGTTCTTCGCGCACTCGGGGGACACGCTCTATACGATTGATCCGTTCAAGCGGGTGGCGGAGGCGGTGGGTGAGGTGCCGGGTCTTCAGGACATCGACACGCACCCGGATGGGACGCTCTATGGTGTGACGCGGGAGGAGCTGTACCGCTTTGACGGGGCGCGTCGTCGTTGGACGATGGTGGGGACGTTCCCGGCGCGGATCGAGGACGCGAACGGGCTGGCGATCGACTCGGCGGGGGTGGGCTATGTGACGTCGGGGGACTCGCTCTACGAGGTGGATCTTGGGACGGCGCGGACGCAGCTGATCGGGGTGGTGGGGGAGACGTTCTATTCGAGCGGGGACTGCGTGGTGAACAAGCGGGACTCGTTGTTCATGACGTCGAAGGCGGAGGATCAGCCGGACACGCTGGTGCTTGTGAACCGGATGACGGGGGAGGGTGTGGAGCTGGGGAGCGTGGGTTTTTCGCGGGTCTTCGGGCTGACGGCGGGTTGGGACGCGCTCTACGGGCTGACGTCGGAGGGGCAGCTGATCACGCTGGACTCGCGGACGGGTCAGGGGACGCTGGTGCACACGTTTGAGGGGCTGCGCTGGTACGGCGCGGCGAGCACGCCCGCGCGCTGAGGAGGGCGAGGCGCCCCGGCGTGTGCTGGGGCGCGGCTACTCGTTGAGGTAGTCCAGGAGCATCTGGCGGACCTCGTCGCGGAGGGGCTCATCGCCGGCCTTGAGCTTGATGTCCTGGGTGATGCGTCGTCGGATGCGCTCGGAGAGCTGGGGTCGGGAGCGGAGGAGTCGGTCGATGTTCTGTGGGTCGACCACGGCGTGCTCCTCCTCGATGTAGGCGAGGAGGGTGTGGGCCAGCTCGTCGGAGAGGGGGGGGCCGGGCGGTGTGGTGGCTGGTGCGGGCTCGGCGGTGGGCCTTGGGGCGCGGAGGGGGAAGGCGCTGGCGGAGGTCGTGTCGAAGGCGATGGACCAGGGGTCGGGCTCGCCGGGCGGGAGGACGGTCTGCTCGAAGGAGAGGCCGGTGATGTCGATGGCCTGGGGTCCGTCGAGGCGGGGCTCGATGGTCTGTGCGTCTTCGAAGAGGGCCTCGAACTCTCCGAGGTCGAGGGGCGCGTCCACGGGGGGGAGGCGTGCGCGGATGGTGGAGGAGGAGGGCGCGTCGCCGCGTGTGGAGCGGAGGAGGGCGCGGACCTCCTGGAGGAGGTGCTCGGCGGAGGCGGGTCGCGCGTCGGGGTCGGCCTGGATGCAGCGCCAGATGAGGTCGTCGATGGCGGGCGGGAGGTCTTCGCGTCGCTTGATGGCGCGCTCGGGGGGGCGGAGTCGGTTCTGGTCTTTGAAGGGGAGTGAGCCGGTGGCGAGCTCGTAGAGGGTGACGCCAGCGGCGAAGATGTCGGTGCGCGCGTCGATGCCCACGCCGAGGAACTGCTCGGGGGCCATGTAGTAGGGCGTGCCGACGATGAGGGTGGCCTGCTCGGGGTCGATGCCGCGCGCGATGCCGAAGTCCATGAGCTTCACATGTCCGAGGTGTGAGAACATGATGTTGCTGGGCTTGACATCGCGGTGGACGACGCCGCGGAGGTGAGCGGCGTGGAGGGCGCTGAAGAGTCCCTCCGCGACCTGGAGGAGGTCTTCGATGGGGAGGCCGCGCTTGTGTTCGGGGTCCTTGAGGTGTTTGTCCATGGACTCGCCCTCGATCAGCTCCATGCAGATGAAGGGTCGCTGGTCGAGGACGCCGTAGTCGTAGACGGTGACGATGTTGGGGTGGGCGAGCCCTGCGGCGGCCTTGGCTTCGCGCTCGAAGAAGCGGAGGGCCATGGGGTTGGTGGTGAGGCCCTCGGGGAGGAACTTGAGGGCGACGTCGCGCTCGAGGACGAGGTCGTGGGCCTTGAAGACGACGGCCATACCGCCCTCGCCTAATTTTTCAAGGATGCTGTAACGCTCGGAGTCGCGGGTGACGGGGGTCTCCTGGTTGGTGGCGGCGTCGCGGATGTAGATGACCTCGCGGACGGCGGTGGAGGCGCCGACGGTGCCGGCTTCGGCGGCGCCGCCGACGGCGCGCTGGAAGTCCTCCTGGGAGAGGATGACGGGCTGCGGGGCGGCCATGGCCTGCTTGATGGCGTCTCCGACGATGCTGGCGAAGTGGGCCAGCTCGGGTGAGGAGGCGTTGAGGGCGGAGGCCTGTCGGATGAGGTCGGTGGCGTCTCCGCCGGGTTGGAGGCCGGGGAGCTGGGTCATCTTGGTGAGGAGGGAGGTGGTGGAGCGTCCGCGGAGGGCGTTGGCGTCGTTGGGTCGCTGGAGGAGGTCGTAGAAGAGGGCGGCCTTGTCGTTCTCTCCGGCTTGTCGGAAGGTCTCGGCGGCGCGCTCGGCGCAGTGCTTGATCTCCATGAGGACGTCAGGGTCGAGATCGGCGGGGTTGGTGTCGTCCGGGAGCAGGTCCATGCAGGCCTTCTCCCAGAGCGGCCCGAGGTCGCGGATGTCGGCGCTGCCGGAGCGTTCGAGGGCCTCGGCGGCCTTGCGGAAGTCGCCGGTGCGCTTGTAGAGGCGCCCTGCGGCGGCCCAGTCTCCGAGCTGGCCCTGAAGCTCGGCGGCTTTTTTGAAGTCGCCGGCCTTCTCGTCGTGGGCGGCGGCTTTTTCGAAGAGCTTGAGGCGCTCCGCGAGCTTGGCGGCCTCGACGTGGTCCTCGGCGCGGGCGAAGAGGTTGTAGGCCTCCTGGAGGTTGCCCTCCTGGAGCTGGACGTGGGCTGCTTCGCCGTGCTTGCCTTGCGCGACGAGCTGTCGGACGCGCTTGAGGTACTCGGGGACATCGCCGCCGCTGCGCCCGCGGGCGAGCGTGAAGACCAGGACCAGGACGATCAGGAGGAGCGCGCCTGCGGCACCAGCGAGGACGAGGGGGTTGAGGGCGAGTCCATCCATGGGGCGTCTGGCCTGTCCGGTGGAGGCGCGTGCGCTGCCTGTCTGGGGGCCTGGGCGAGCGTTGCGCCGTAGGGTTGTTGCCAGGGAGAGTATGCCGAGTCGCGTGCGGTGGCAAGAAGAAGCGTGACCCCCCCGGCTCCGTAACCTCCGGGCTGTTTGCCCGGAGGAACGGAGCCGGCCCCCCCCGTGACGGGGGGGCACCGACGGGATCGGGTGGG